>CAZEQG010000006.1:0-19642 GCA_964514295.1 uncultured Alphaproteobacteria bacterium | reverse complement strand
CTCGCAGATCAGGCGCAGCGCGACCGACTGCACGCGCCCGGCCGAGCGGGCGCCCGGCAGCTTGCGCCACAGCACCGGCGACAGCGAGAAGCCGACCAGATAGTCGAGTGCGCGCCGTGCCAGATAGGCGTCCACCAGTTCCTGGTTCACGTCGCGCGGGTTGCGCAGGGCCTCCAGCACGGCCGACCGGGTGATCTCGTTGAAGGTGATCCGCTTCACCTCCACGCCCTTCAGCGCGCGCTTTTCCGCCAGCACCTGCTGCACATGCCAGGAGATCGCCTCGCCCTCGCGGTCGGGGTCGGTCGCCAGGTACAGCCGGGTGGCGCCCTTCACGGCCTTGACGATGCCGGCGATGCGCTTCTCGGCGTCGCTGTCGAGCTGCCAGAGCATGGCGAAATCATCGTCGGGGCGCACCGACCCGTCCTTGGCGGGCAGGTCGCGGACATGCCCGTAGGACGCCACCACCAGGTAGTCGTCGCCGAGGTACTTGTTGATGGTTTTCGCCTTGGCCGGCGATTCGACGATGACGACGTTCATGCCTGGCAATCGTGGCCTGGGGGAGGGGGTGGAAAGATGGCGCTCAGGCGGCCCGATCCGCCCCCGTCAGTGCCACCCGGTTGCCCGCCTGCCGCTCCAGGCGGCCGGCCAACTCCAGCTCCAGCAGTACGGTCAGGACCACCGCGGGCGACAATTGGCATTCGCGGATCAGTTCGTCAACCTGAACGGGGGAGGGGCCGAGCAGTTCGCCGAGCCGCCGGCGGGCGGTGGCGAGCGCCGGCCCGTCAGGATCCGCCGGCCGGCCGGTGTCGAACAGGTCGGCCTCGCGCTCGGCCAGCGGGGCCGCGCGCTGCCGGCTGATCGCCTCCAGGATGTCGTCGGCCCCCTCCACCAGGGTTGCCCCCTGCTTGATCAGCGAATTGGCGCCGCGGGCCCGGGGATCGAGCGGCGAGCCCGGCACCGCGAACACCTCCCGCCCCTGGTCGAGGGCGAAGCGGGCGGTGATCAGGGAGCCCGAATTGGGGCTCGCCTCGACCACCACCACGCCCTGGGCCAGGCCCGAGATGATGCGGTTGCGGCGCGGGAAGTGGCGGGCCTGCGGCACCGTGCCCGGCGGCAGCTCGGCCAGCACCGCCCCGGTCTCGACAATGCGGCCATAGAGCGCCGTGTTCTCTTCCGGATAGATCACGTCGACGCCGCCGGCCACCACGGCGACGGTGCCGCTGGCGAGCGCGCCCTCATGGGCGGCCGTGTCGATGCCGCGGGCCAGGCCCGAGACCACCACCACCCCGGCCCTGCCCAGGTCTTCCGCCAGCTTGCGGGCAAAGCTGCGGCCGTTCAGGCTGGCGTTGCGGGCGCCGACGATGGCGATAGCCGGGCGGTGGTCCAGCACCGGCAGCCCCAGCCGGCAGATCAGCGGCGGGGCATCGGCGATCGCCGCCAGCGCCGGCGGATAGCCGGGCTCGCCCTTGGCCAGCAGGGTGGCACCCAGCCGGGCAATCGCCTTCATCTCCTCGCGCGCGGCCGCCTCGCTCGCCACCCTGAGGGCCTGCTGCCGGCCGCCCTGCCGGGCGAGACCCGGGAGCGCCTCGATCGCCCTTGCGGCACTGCCGAAGCGTTGCAGCAGCAGGTCGAAGGTGACGGGCCCGACATTCTCGCTGCGGATCAGCCGCAGCCAGTCCAGGCGCTCGCGGTCGGAAAGCAGGCGCGGCATGCGTCCAAGGGTGGAAGTTAAGCCCGGCGCCGTCAACTCAATTTGGCTGGCTGCGGTGGCTCTGGCCGATCCTGCTTTCGGTACCCTTGATCAGGCGGGCGATGTTCTCGTGATGGCGCAGGGTCACCACCGCGGCCAGGAACAGCGCGAGCTGGACCATCTGCGGCCCTTCCAGCCACCAGGCGGCCAGCGGGGCGGCCAGGATCAGCGCCGCGAAGGCCGCCAGGGAGGAGAAGCGGAAGGCGGCGGCGACGGCGAGCCAGGCGGCGCAGGCGATGAGGCCGACCGGCGGTGCGATCGCCAGATGGACGCCCAGGGCCGTTGCCACCCCCTTGCCGCCGCGAAAGCCCAGCCAGACCGGAAAGCAGTGGCCGAGAATGGCGCCGGCCGCCGCCATCACCGCCATGTCCCGGCCGAACATCGCCGCCAGCAGCACGGCCACCGCCCCCTTGCCGCCATCGAGCAGCAGGGTTGCCGCCGCCAGCTTGCGGTTGCCGGTGCGCAGCACATTGGTGGCGCCGATGTTGCCGGAGCCGATCCGGCGGATGTCGCCCAGCCCCGCCGCCCGGGTCAGCAGCAGGCCGAAGGGGATGGAGCCCAGCAGATAGCCACCCAGCAGCGCCGCCAGGAAGGGCCAGGTATAGGCGAATGGTCCCATCGGATCGGGCATCGATGCCTCCGTCATCCCGCCGCGAACACGCTGCGGCCATTGACCACGGTGCGCAGCACCCGGCCCTGGATCAGGTGCCCGTCGAAGGGGGTGTTGCGGCATTTGCTGCGGAATGTGGCCGGATCGACGCGGCCGGGCTGGTCGGGATCGAAGATCACCAGATCGGCCGGGCCGCCGACAGCCAGCCGCCCGACCGGCAGGCCGAGGATGGCGGCCGGTGCGGCGGTCACCGCCTTCAGCGCCGTCAGCAGCGGCACCGCACCCTGGTGGACCAGGCCGAGGGTCAAGGACAGCAGGGTCTCCAGCCCGACCCCGCCGGGTTCGGCCTGGGCGAAGGGCTGGCGCTTGGCATCCTGGTCGAAGGGGGCGTGGTCGCTGGCGATCGCATCGATGGTGCCGTCGGCGATGCCGGCCACCACGGCCAGCCGGTCCGGCTCGGCCCTGAGCGGCGGCGACAGCTTGGCAAAGCTGCGATAGTCGCCGACCGCAAGCTCGTTCAGGGCGAAATAGGGTGGTGCGGTGTCGCAGCTCACCTTCACCCCGCGCGCCTTGGCCTGGCGGATCGCCTCGACCGCGGCGGCGGTGGAGACATGGGCGAAATGCACCCGCCCGCCGGTCAGCGCCGCCAGCCGCAGGTCGCGCTCCACCATCATCGCCTCGGCATCGGCCGGGATTCCGGGCAGGCCCAGCCTTGTGGCGATCTCGCCCTCGTTCATGCCCTGCGGGCTGGCGAGGCTCGGCTCCTCCGGATGCTGCACCACCACCCGCCCGAAGGCGGCGGCATAGCTCAGCGCATGGCGCATCACCCTGGCATTGGCGATCGCCCTGACACCGTCGCTGAAGCCGACCGCCCCGGAGAGCGCCAGGAGCCCCATCTCGGTCAGCTCCCGCCCCTGCAGCCCCTTGGTGGCCGCGGCATAGGCATAGATCTTGACCAGCCCGATGCGCCGGGCCTCGCGCCCGATGAACTCCACCAGCGACATCTGGTCGATCACCGGGTTGGTGTTGGGCAGGCACACCATCGCGGTGACCCCGCCCGCCGCCGCCGCCAGCGCGCCACTGTGCAGCGTTTCCAGATGCTCGTCGCCGGGCTCGCGGAGCTGCACGCGCATGTCGACAAGGCCGGGGGCAAGGCAGGCGCCGGCACAGTCGATCACCGTGGCGTCGCCGGCGGCGATGCCGGGGCCGAGCCGGGCGATGCGCTCGCCCTCCACCAGCAGCGCGCCGCGCACGTCGAGGCCGCTGGCGGGATCGAGCAGCCGGGCATTGGTGAACAGGGTCCTGGTCATCGCACCACCCCTCACGCCCCGGCGTTGGAAAGATGGGCGAGCTGGTTGTGCGCCAGCACCTCCAGGCAGGCCATGCGCACCGCCACCCCCATCTCCACCTGCTGGCGGATCAGCGAGCGGTCGATGTCGTCGGCGACCGGGCTGTCGATCTCGACGCCGCGGTTCATCGGGCCCGGATGCATGATCAGCGCGTCGGGCCGGGCCAGCGCCAGCTTCTCGTGGTCAAGCCCGTAGAAATGGAAGAACTCCCGCGTCGAGGGCACCACGGCCGAGGACATGCGCTCGTTCTGCAGGCGCAGCATCATCACGATGTCGCAGCCCTTCAGCCCCTCGCGCATGTCGTGGAACACGCGCACGCCCAGCCGCTCGATGCCGGCCGGCAGCAGCGTCGGCGGCGCGATCAGCCGGACCTCGGTGTGGAAGCGGGTCAATAGGTGGATGTTGGAACGGGCGACCCGGCTGTGCGCCACGTCGCCGCAGATGGCGACGGTGAGCCCGTCGAGCCGGCCCTTGCGGCGGATGATGGTCAGCGCGTCCAGCAGGGCCTGGGTGGGGTGCTCGTGGCTGCCGTCGCCGGCATTCACCACCGCGCAGTTCACCTTGTCGGACAGCAGCTTGACCGCACCGGATTCGGAATGGCGGACGACCAGCACATCGGCATGCATGGCATTCAGCGTCATCGCCGTGTCGATCAGCGTCTCGCCCTTCTTCACCGAGGAGCTGTCGACCGACATGTTGATCACGTCGCCGCCCAGCCGCTTGCCGGCCAGCTCGAAGCTGGTGCGGGTGCGGGTGGAGGCCTCGAAGAACAGGTTGATGATGGTGCGCCCGCGCAGGGAGGAGCCCTTCTTCTCGGCCTGGCGGTTGGCCTCCACGAAGCCGTCGGAACGCTCCAGCAGATATTCGATCTGGCTGCGGTCGAGACCGTCGATCGCCAGCAGATGACGGTGCGGGTAGCGGGGGTCGGTCATATCGCCCCGGCGGCCCGCAGCGCCGCCACCTCCGCCTCGCTGAGCCCCAGCTCGCCCAGCACCTCGCCGGTATGCTGGCCGAGCAGCGGCGGCGGATGGCGGTAGGTCGCCGGCGTGGCCGACAGCTTCAGCGGATAGCCGATCAGGTCGACCTTGCGGCCGAGCGGATGGTCCATGGTGATCTTCATGCCGCGGGCCTTCACCTGCGGGTCCTCGAACACCTGGTCCAGCGTGTTCACCGGGCTGCACGGCACGCCCGCCGGCTCCAGCGCCGCCACCCATTGCGCCGTGGTCCGGCTGCCCATCAGCTCGGCCACCATCGGCACCAGCGCCTCGCGGTTCACCACCCGGCCGCGGTTGGTGGCAAAGCGCGGGTCATCGGCCAGGGCCGGGCGGCCCGCCACCTCGCAGAAGCGGCGGAACTGGCCGTCATTGCCGACGCCCAGGATGACGTGGCCATCGGCGGAGGCGAACACCTGGTAGGGCACGATGTTGGGATGGGCGTTGCCGCGACGCTGCGGCCGCTCGCCGGAGACGAGGTAGTTCATGCCCTCGTTCACCAGCCAGGAGACCTGGGTGTCCAGCAGGGCGGCATCAATGTGCTGGCCCTCGCCGGTGGCGTCGCGGTGGCGCAGGGCGGCCAGGATGGCGATGGCCGCATGCATGCCGGTCATCACGTCGGAGATGCCCACGCCCACCTTCATCGGCATGCCGTCGGGCTCGCCGGTCAGGCTCATGATGCCGCCCAGCCCCTGGGCCAGGAAGTCGTAGCCGGCGCGCGGCGCATAGGGGCCAGTCTGCCCGAAGCCGGTGACCGAACAGTAGACCAGGCGCGGGAACGCGGTGCGGAGCTGGTCATAGGCCAGCCCGTACTTCGCGAGGTTGCCCACCTTGAAGTTCTCCACCAGCACGTCGCAGGTGGCGATCAGCCGCTTGGCCAGGGCCTGGCCCTCGGGCTTGGCGATGTCGATGGTGACGGAGCGCTTGTTGCGGTTGGCGGCCAGGTAGTAGGCGGCCTCCGTGCTGTCGGCGCCGGTGGCGTCCTTCAGGAAGGGCGGCCCCCATTTGCGGGTGTCGTCGCCGGCGCCGGGCTGCTCGATCTTGATCACGTCGGCGCCCAGGTCGCCCAGCACCTGCGTGCAGGAGGGTCCGGCCAGGATGCGGGTGAGGTCGAAGATGCGGAGGCCGGCGAGCGGCCCGCTGCGGGTGGTCTGTGTCATGGCGAGCGCGGATAATACAGGCTCAGGCCAGGAGCGAAAGGACGATCGGCAGGCTGAAGCCCGCCAGCACCACCTGGACCGTGACGATCGCCGCCATCAGCCGGTGGTCGCCGCCCATCTGGCGGGCCAGCACATAGGCCGAGGCGGCGACCGGCATGGCGTTGAAGGTGACGGCGACGGCGAAGGCCGGCCCGTCCAGCCCGAACAGGCGGCCGAAGCCGAAGGTCAGCGCCGGCAGCAGGGCGAGCTTTGCGAGGCTGGAGAGTGCCAGCCCCCGCCAGTGCAGGCCAAGCTCGGCAAACACCAGCCCGGCGCCCACGCACACCAGCCCCAGCGGCAGGGTGGCGCGGCCCATCAGGTCGATCGTCTGCATGATCAGCGGCGGCGGCAGCAGCCCGGCAAGGTTCACCGCCACCCCGGCGGCACAGGCCAGGATCAGCGGGTTGGTGGCGAGCGCGCGGGCGATGTTCACCCGGCCACCGCCGAGCCGCGCCAGGGCCAGCACCGAGATCACGTTGACCACCGGCACCGTGGCGGCGATGGCGACCGCCAGCAGCACCGCCCCGTCGCGCCCGAACAGTCCCACCACCGCCGCCAGCGCCACATAGGTGTTGGGGCGGATGGCGCCCTGGATGACGCTGGACCACGCCGCCGGCGTCAGGCCGGTCAGCCGCCGCGCCGGCCACAGCAGGGCTGCCGCCGCCAGCACCGCCGCCAGCAGGCTTGCCGCCATCGCCCCCACCTCCAGCCCGGCAAAGCCGGCGGTCGCAAGGTTGTGGAACAGCAGGCAGGGAAAGAAGGCGCGGTAGACCAGCGCCTCGATCCCCGCCCAGGCCGCATCGGGCACGACGCTGAGCCCCTTCAGCCCCCAGCCGGCCAGGATCACCAGGAAAACGGGCGCCAGGGCGGACAGCGTGGGCGACATGTCGGGCCGATGGTTGCGGAACGCCGCCATTTCCTCGCCCGCCGGAAGGCCGCCCGTCAATGCCGCCCGCCGCCCGAGCGCCGGCACTGATGCCTGCGGCGCCGCGGCGGAGGGCGTGCAGCCACTTCACCTTGGGGGGTGCCATCAAGCCCTCTGCACCAACCCCTGGGCGGCGGGCCTGAAGGGATCAGGGTCCGCCGGCGGACCCAGGCTCAGGCGATCCCGCCGCCCGGCTCGCGCGCATCTGGTCGAGGGCGCCCTGGAGGATGTAGGCGGCGGCCATCTTGTCGACCAGTTCGCCGCGGCGCCTGCGGGACAGGTCGGCCTCGATCATCAGGCGGGTGACGGCGGCGGTTGACAGGCGCTCGTCCCAGAAGGCCATCGGCAGGTCGATCGCCGGGGCGATGTTGGCCTGGAAGGCGCGCACCGATTCGCAGCGCGGCCCTTCGCTGCCGTCCATGTTGACCGGCAGGCCGATGACCAGCGCCCCGACATCGCGCGCCGCCACCAGCTTGGCCAGCACCGGCAGGTCGGCCTTCAGCCTGGTGCGGCGCAGCGTGTCCAGCGGGGTGGCCACCAGCAGGGTGGCGTCCGAGATGGCGATGCCGATGGTCTTCGTGCCAACGTCCAGGCCGAGCAGCCGGCTGCCGCGGCGCAGCAGGGGCAGGAGGTCCGACGGCTTGCTGACGAGAACGGCCAAGTGATAGGTTCCGCCCCTCTTCGTTCCAGGGGTGGTAGCCCATGTCGATCGATCACGCCACCGTCGCGCGGGTGGCCCAGCTCGCGCGCATCCGCGTCGCACCGGAACAGCGGGAGGGGCTGGCGGCCGAGTTGTCCGGCATCCTTGCCTGGATCGAGCAACTGCAGGCGGTCGATACCGACGGGGTGGAGCCGATGGCCTCGGTCGTCGACCGGCTGCTGCCCGAGCGCGCCGATGTGGTGAGCGACGGCGGCATCCCGGAAAAGGTGCTGGCGAACGCGCCCGAGGCGGCGCATGGCTATTTCGTGGTGCCGAAGGTGGTGGAATGAGCGCGATCACCGATCTCAGCCTCGCGGCGATGGCGGCGGGGCTGAAGGCGCGGCAGTTCTCGGCGGTCGAGGTGGCGCAGGCCCATATCGACGCGATCGCCCGGGCGCGCCACCTCAACGCCTTCATCCTTGAGACGCCGGAGAAGGCGCTGGCGATGGCGGCGGCATCCGACGCAAGGCTGGCCCGGGGCGAGGGCGGGGCGCTGGAAGGGGTGCCGCTCGGCATCAAGGACCTGTTCTGCACCGAAGGGGTGCAGACCACCGCCGGCTCGAAGATCCTGGAAGGCTTCGTGCCGCCCTACGAATCGACCGTCACCGCCAATCTGTGGCGGGCGGGCGCGGTGATGCTGGGCAAGCTGAACATGGACGAGTTCGCCATGGGCTCGGCCAACATCACCTCGGCCTACGGCAATGTCGAGAACCCGTGGCGGCGGCGGGGCGACAACCGGCCGCTGGTGCCGGGTGGCTCCTCCGGCGGCTCGGCGGCGGCGGTGGCGGCCCGCATCGTGGCCGGCGCCACCGGCACCGATACCGGCGGCTCGATCCGCCAGCCCGCCTCCCTGACCGGCACGGTCGGCATCAAGCCGACCTATGGCCGCTGCTCGCGCTGGGGCATCGTTGCCTTCGCCAGCTCGCTGGACCAGGCCGGGCCGATGGGCCGCACGGTCGAGGATGCGGCGATCCTGCTGCGCGCCATGGCCGGCCATGACCCGAAGGATTCGACCTCGGTCGACCTGCCGGTGCCGGACTATGCGGCGGCGCTGACCGGCGAGGTGCGCGGCCTGAAGATCGGCATCCCCAAGGAATACCGCCTCGACGGCATGGCGCCGGAGATCGAGGCGCTGTGGCGCCAGGGCATCGACTGGCTGAAGGCGGCGGGGGCCGAGATCAGGGACATCTCGCTGCCGCACACCAGGCACTCCCTGCCCACCTACTACATCATCGCACCGGCCGAGGCGTCCTCGAACCTCGCCCGCTATGACGGGGTGCGCTATGGCCTGAGGGTCGCCGGCGACAGCCTGGATGCGCTCTACGAGGCGACGCGGGCGGCCGGCTTCGGGGCCGAGGTGAAGCGGCGGGTGCTGATCGGCACCTATGTGCTCTCGGCCGGCTACTACGACGCCTATTATCTCAAGGCGCAGAAGATCCGCAGCCTGATCCTGAAGGACTTCACCGATGCCTTCCGCGAGGTCGACGCGATCCTGGCGCCGACCGCGCCTTCGGCTGCCTTTGCCATCGGCGAGAAGATGGATGATCCCGTCACCATGTATCTGAACGACGTGTTCACCGTGCCGGCGAACCTTGCCGGGCTTCCCGGCATCAGCGTGCCGGCGGGGCTGACCGGCGACGGCCTGCCGCTCGGCCTGCAGGTGATCGGCCGGCCCTTCGACGAGGCGACGCTGTTCCGCGCCGCCCATGTCATCGAGCGCGCGGCGGGGAGCTTCAAGCCATGCTGATCCAGGGTGCGACGGGCGACTGGGAGATCGTGATCGGGCTTGAGGTGCATGCCCAGGTGGTGTCCCGCTCGAAGCTGTTCTCCGGGGCGGCCACCGATTTCGGGGCCGAGCCGAACACCCAGGTCTCCCTGGTCGATGCCGCCATGCCGGGCATGCTGCCGGTGATCAATGGCGCCTGCGTCGACCAGGCGATCCTGACCGGGCTGGGGCTGAACGCCACGATCAACCGCAGCTCGGTGTTCGCGCGCAAGAACTACTTCTATGCCGATTTGCCCCAGGGCTACCAGATCAGCCAGTACGAGCGGCCGATCGTGGGCGAGGGGCGGCTCGCCATCGATCTGGCCGATGGCAGCACGCGCGACATCGGCATCGAGCGCCTGCACCTGGAGCAGGATGCCGGCAAGTCGCTGCACGACCAGCACCCGACCAAGAGCTACATCGATCTCAACCGGGCCGGCGTGGCGCTGATGGAGATCGTCAGCAAGCCCGACCTGCGCAGCCCGGAGGAGGCGGCGGCCTACCTGACCAAGCTGCGGGCCATCCTGCGCTATCTCGGCACCTGCGACGGCAACATGGAGGAAGGCTCCATGCGCTGCGACGCCAATGTCTCGGTGCGCCGGCCCGGCGGCCCGCTCGGCACGCGCTGCGAGATCAAGAACGTGAACTCCATCCGCTTCGTGCGCCAGGCGATCGAGTACGAGGCGCGCCGCCAGGTGGAGGTGATCGAGGGCGGCGGCGAGATCGTCCAGGAGACGCGCCTCTACGACACCGCGCGCGGCATCACCCGGCCGATGCGCTCCAAGGAGCATGCCCACGACTACCGCTATTTCCCCGATCCGGACCTGCTGCCCCTGGTGCTGAGCGAGGAGCGGATCGCCAGGATCAGGGCCGGCATGCCCGAACTGCCCGACGCCAAGAAGGCCCGCTTCATGCGCGACCTGGGGCTGTCGGCCTATGACGCCGCCGTGCTGGTGGCCGAGAAGGAGAGCGCGGACTACTACGAGGCGGTGGCCGCCGGCCGCGATGCCAAGCTTGCCGCCAACTGGGTGATCACCGAGCTGTTCGGCCTCTTGAACAAGGCCGGCCGGGCGATCGCCGCCTCGCCGGTCGCCCCCGCGGCACTCGGCGAGCTTCTCGACCTGCTGGCCCGGGGCGACATCAATGCCGCCACCGCCAAGGCCGTGCTGGCCGAGATGTTCGAGACCGGCGGCAGCGCCGCGGCGATCGTGGAGGCCAAGGGCCTGCGCCAGGTCTCCGACACCGGCGCCATCGCCGCGGCCATCGCCGAGGTGATGGCCGCCAACGCCGACAAGGTGGCCGAATATCGCGGCGGCAAGGACAAGCTGTTCGGCTTCTTCGTCGGCCAGGTGATGAAGAAGATGGCCGGCAAGTCGAACCCCGCCGTCGTCAACGCGCTTCTGAAGGAGGCGCTGGCGGGCTAGGATGGCGCCATGAAGACGGTGACTACGGCCGAACTGCAGCGGGATCCGCGCGCCGTGCTGGCGGAGGCGGCGGCCGGTCCCGTCGTGATCGAGGAGGCCGGGCTGCCGGTGGCCTTCGTGCTCGATGCCGGCCTTCACACTGGCGACCGGGAAGAACGGATGGAACGGTTCCGCCGACTGGTGGCCGAGCTTGGCGCCCGTGCCGAACGACGCGGCATGACCGACCAAGCCTTGGCGGAGCTGCTCTCGGAGGATGAATAGCGGAAGGTTGGTCTTCGACACCAACGTCCTGGTCAGCGCGCTCCTGAGGCCGGGTGGACTGGCAGGCAAGGCGCTGCTCGACGGAACGATTGGCCGGACATTGCTCGCATCGCGGGATACGGCCGGGGAATTGGCCAGGGTTGTTCTCCGGCCGAAGTTCGACCGCTATCTCACCATCGATGAGCGGGTCGCCTTCATCCAGGGCTACCTGTCCAGTGTTGTTTGGGTCAGCGTCACCACCCGCCTGAACCTCTGCCGGGATCCGCGCGACGACAGGTTCCTGGAACTGGCGGTGGACGGGCGGGCCGATGCGATCGTCAGCGGCGATGCCGACCTGCTTGTGCTGGCCGGCCACTTCCCGGTGCCGATCCTCCCGCCGGCGGCGTTCCTGGACTGGCGCGGCGCGGCTGGCTGAGGGGAGCCTACCCCCGCATCCGCGACCCGGTCGGGTCGCAGGGCGGCTCCTTGAGGATGCGGGCGGGGCGGCGGTCGCCGATGATCTCGATCTCGAAGCCGGAGCTGGCGGCGGCCAGAGCCGCCGGCACATAGCCAAGCGCCAGCGACAGGCCGGTGGTGTGGCCGTAGCCGCCGGAGGTGACCCAGCCCACCACCCGGCCTTCATGCCAGATCGGCTCGTCGCCGAAGGCATCGGCATCGGGCGTGTCGACGGCAAACAGCACCAGCCGCCGCTCGCCGCCCGAGGCGCGTTCCGCGGCCGCTGCCTCGCGGCCGATGAAGGCGTTCTTGTCCAGCCGCACGAAGCGGCCGAGGCCAGCCTCCTGCGGGCCATAGATCGGCCGGTACTCGCGCGCCCAGGTGCCGAACGCCTTCTCCAGGCGCAGCGAATTCAGGGCATGGCCGCCGAACAGGGCAAGGCCCAGCGGCGCGCCGGCCTCGCGCAGCGTGTCCCAGAGGGCGCGCTGGCGATCGGGCGGGCACCACAGCTCATAGCCGAGCTCGCCGGTGAAGCTGATGCGCGAGACGATGCAGGGCACCATCCCCACCGCCATGCGGGCGATCGACAGGAAGGGGAAGGCGGCGGTCGACAGGTCCTCGCGCACCAGCCCGGCCAGCAGGGCGCGCGATTGCGGCCCGGCGATGGCGAGGCCGGCCAGCGAATCGGTGAGTGGCCGCACGCTGACCCTGGCATCGCCGAGATGCTGCTCGAACCAGCGCAGGTGGTACTGCTCGGCCGGGCCAGAGCCGATGATCAGGAAATGGTCCGCTGACAGGCGGCCGACCGTGAAGTCGCCAATCAGCCGGCCGGCCTGGTTCAGCATCGGCGTCAGCACGATGCGGCCGATCCCCGGCATCCGGTTGGCGAGCAGGCCGTCGAGCCATGCCGCGGCATCCGGCCCGCTCACCTCGTAGCGGCCGTAGCTGGATGTCTCCATCAGCCCGACGCCGCCGCGCACCGCCGCGCATTCGGCGGCGACAAAGGGAAAGGCGTTGGAGCGGCGGTAGGTCACCGCCTCCTCGGCCGGGCTTCCCTTGGGCGCGAACCACAGCGGATATTCCAGCCCGTAGGAGGCGCCGAACACCGCATTCTCCGCCGCCAGCAGGTCATGCACCGGGGCGGTGCGCAGCGGGCGCGCCGCCGGCAGCTCCTCGTTCGGAAAGCGGATGCGGAAGCGGCGGGAATAGTTCTCGCGCACCTTGGCGTTGGTGTAGGCCATGGTTGCCCAGTCGCCGTAGCGGGCGACATCCATGCCCCAGACGTCGAAGCCTGGATCGCCGTCGACCATCCAGTTCGCGAGCGCAAGGCCCACACCGCCGCCCTGGCTGAAGCCCGCCATCACCCCGCAGGCAACCCAGTAGCCCGGCAAGCCGCGCACCGGCCCGACCAGCGGGTTGCCGTCGGGCGTGAAGGTGAAGGGGCCGTTCACGATGCGCTTGATGCCGGCCCGCCCGATCGCCGGGAAATGCCGGAACCCGACATCGAGGCTGGGGCCGATGCGCTCCAGGTCCTCCGGCAGAAGCTCCGGCCCGAAATCCCAGGAGGTGGTGTCGGGCGCCCAGGGCACGCCGCTGCGCTCATAGGTGCCGAGCAGCATGCCCTTGCCTTCCTGGCGCAGGTAGATTTCGCCCTCGAAGTCGATCACATGCACCGCCTCGCGGCCGGTCTCGGCATTGAGCGCCACCACCTCCGGCATCTCGTCGGTGACGATGTAGTGATGCTCCATCGCCAGCACCGGCAGCTCCAGCCCGACCATGCGCCCGACCTCGCGCGCCCACAGGCCGCCGGCATTCACCACATGCTCGGCCACGATGGTGCCCTTGTCGGTGATGACATCCCAGCCGCCGGCGGGCCGCGGGATCAGCTCCATCACCCGGGTGTGGCGGTAGACCTCGGCCCCGAAATGGCGGGCGGCCTTGGCATAGGCATGGGTGGTGCCGGCCGGGTCGAGATGGCCTTCCAGGGGATCGTACATGGCGCCGATGAAATGGCTCTCTTCGATCAGCGGCAGCCGGCGCTTGGCCTCGGCGGCGCTGATCAGCTCGGTATCCATGCCGAGATAGCGGCCCTTGGCGTGGGCGAGCTTCAGGAAATCCATGCGCTCGGGCGTGCCGGCCAGCATCATGCCGCCGGTGATGTGCAGCCCGCAGGACTGCCCCGACAGCTCCTCGATCTCCTTGTAGAGCGCCACCGTGTAGCTCTGCAGCTTGGCGACGTTGGGATCCCCGTTCAGGGTGTGGAAGCCGCCGGCGGCGTGCCAGCTCGACCCCGAGGTCAGTTCCAGCCGCTCGATCAGGCAGATGTCGGTCCAGCCGGCCCTGGCCAGATGGAACAGCACGCTGCAGCCGACGACACCGCCGCCGATCACCGCGACGCGGACATGGGACTTCATGACAGGCTTCCTTCCGGCTTCGCCGCCTTCAGGCGGCCGAGGGCACGCCGCGCGGCGGGCGCATGGATTCAAGGCCGCGGAACTCGATGAAGCGCATCATCGAGGCCCACAGGTGGTCGCCGTAGACGAACGGCTCGAAAGGCGCCAGGCCAGGCAGTGGCAGGGGCGCGATCAGGGTGTCGACGCGCGGCTCGTAGAAGAAGGGGATGGAGAAGCGCTCGCACCCCGGCGCGATCACGCGGTGTTCGGTCGCCCGGATGCGCCCGCCGGTCCAGCGTTCCAGCAGGCCGCCGAAGTTCACCGCCAGCGTGCCGTCGGCCGGCGGCACGTCGATCCAGCTTCCGTCGGCCGCCCGGGCCTGCAGGCCGGGGATGCCGTCCTGCGCCAGCAGGGTGACGAAGCCGGAATCGACATGGGCCCCGCCGATCAGGTGGAACTGCCTGCCGGCATGCTCCACCGTGACCTTCTCGGGCTCGATGCCAACGAAGGATTCAGGCGGGCGGACCGGGTAGCGGATCAGGCGCAGGGTCGAGTTGCCCTGGGCGAAGGCGCGGTCGAAGAAGGTCTCGGTCAGCCCCAGGCCGCGGGCGATCGCGCGCATCAGCACCGCCCCCAGCCGTTCCATGGCGCGGTAATAGGCGCTGGCATCGGCGCGCCAGCCGGGCAGCTCCGCCTCGCTCGGCAGCGGCGTCGGCTCGGTCAGCGGATCGCTGTCGTCGGTGGCGAAATCCGGGTCGCACAGGTCGCGGCCCATGTCGATGCCTTCCTTGTAGGTCATGCCGCCATTCTGCAGCGGGAACCAGCCATGGTAGACATTGGGGTGATCGGGGGCGAACTTGCGCCGCCACAGCCGCCGCTTGATCGCCTCGTCCACCGTGAACAGCCGCAGCACCGCCGCCCGGGCCGCGGCATCCTGCGGCGCCCAGGCCGGCAGGCCGGTGACCGCCATGAAGCCGGAATCCCCGGCCGCCCGCATGATCGCGCGGTCCACCGCGTCGCGGGCGGGCGAGGGGGGATGGAACAGCGCGGCGATGTCGATGGTCGGTATCATGGTCCTGCCCGGCGGCTTGCGGGCGAAGGAAAGCAGTCCTGCAATGCCGCCGCAAGGCCTGCCGGGATGGATGCGGCTTGCCGCCACCGGCAAGACTGGACTAGCCTGACCGGACAAGGGCCCGCCGCCGCGCCGGCGACCCGACACCGCTATGGCCGCAAGCAAGCAAGAACCCGGGCAGCAACCCTCTGGGCGGGCCGAACAGGGAAGCGAATGGAGAGGACGATGACCGACAAACTGCATCCTGTAGTGAAGATGGCCGGCCAGGAGATGGCCGACGGAAAGCTCGACCGCCGCGCCTTCCTGCGCGTGGCGACACTGGTCGGCGTTTCGGCCGCCAGCGCCTATGCGATGGCCGGGCTGCCGGCGCCCGCGCTGGCCCAGGGCACGCCGAAGAAGGGCGGGGCGGTACGCCTTGGCATGCGGGTCCAGGACATTTCCAGCCCGCACACCTATTCCTGGATCGAGGGCGCCAATTCGGCCCGCCAGAGCCTGGACTACCTCACCGTCACCGGGGTGGACAACGTCACCCGCCCCTCGCTGGTCGAGAAATGGGTGGCGAGCGATGATCTGAAGAGCTGGACGCTGCACCTGCGCAAGGATGTGACCTGGCGCAAGGGCCGCAAGTTCACCGCCGACGATGCGATCTGGAACCTGAAGCGGGTGCTCGACCCGGCCACCGGCTCCTCCACCGTCGGCCTGCTCAAGGGCTTCATCCTCGAGGATTTCGATACCGGGCAGAAGGACGACAAGGGCGCGGCCAAGATGTCGGTGCGCCTGTGGGATGCCAATGCCATCCAGAAGGTCGACGATTTCACGGTGCGCCTGAACGGCAAGATCGCCAACCTGTCGATCCCGGAATCGCTGTTCCACTACCCGCTGCTGATCTGCGACCCGGAGGAGGGCGGCAAGTTCGGCGTCGGCTCCAACGGCACCGGCGCCTATGAGCTGGTCGAGCACGAGGTCGGCAAGCGCTCGCTCTACGTCGCCCGCAAGGAAGGCCACTGGGGCCATGGCCCCTATCTCGACCGGTTCGAGATCATCGACCTCGGCGACGATGCGGCAGCCCAGGTCTCGGCCCTGGCCTCCCGCCAGGTCGACATGATCTACCAGGGCGCGATCTCCACCCTGCCGACGGTGGAGCGCCTGCAGCATGTGCAGATCAACTCGGTCGACACCGGCTACACCGCGGTCGCCCGCGTCCATTCGATCAAGCCCTTCGACGACAAGCGGGTGCGCCAGGCGCTGCGCTACGCCACCGACACGGAGGCGGTGCTGAAGGGCTCGCTGCGCGGCCTCGGCAAGCCGGGCGAGCATCACCACGTCTCCCCGGCGCATCCGGAATATGCCGATATCGGCTTCATGAAGCGCGATGTCGCGAAGGCCAAGGCCCTGCTGGCGGAGGCCGGCTATCCGAACGGCATCGATGTCGAGATCGCCTGCCGGCCGCAGCCGGACTGGGAGCTGCTGGCCGTGCAGATCATGGTCGAGCAGTGGAAGGAGGCCGGCATCCGCTGCAAGATCAACGTGATGCCCTCGACCCAGTACTGGAACGTGTGGACCAAGGTGCCCTTCGGCTTCACCACCTGGGCGCACCGCCCGCTGGGCACCATGGTGCTGGGGCTCGCCTATCGCAGCGGTGCGGCCTGGAACGAGGCCAACTGGTCGAATGCCGAGTTCGACAAGCTGCTGGCCGAGGCCGAAGGCTATCTCGATGTCGAGAAGCGCCGCGCGGTGATGGCCAAGATCGAGCGCCTGATACTCGACGAGGGGCCGGTCGTGGTGCCCGCTTGGCGCGCTGTGTTCAACTACTCCGACAAGAAGATCAAGGGCTACAGGATCCATCCCAGCATCTACATCGATGCCAAGGACATGTGGATCGACGCCTGATCACGGCCTGATCTGACCCCTCGACACCACCCCGCCGGCGGCAGCCGCCCAAGGCGGGGTGGCTGCCGTGCCGGCCGGTTGCCGACGCAGCCGTCGGCGCGAGGAGCGCCCGACCATGCTGCGATATGCTGCCCGGCAATTGTTCAATATGGCGATCACCCTGTTCGCCGTGTCGTTCCTGGTGTTCGCGCTGAATGAGCTTTCCCCTGGCGATGTCGCCAGCAAGATCCTGGGCCCTTACGCCACCCAGGAGCAGGTAAACATCCTGACCGAGGAAATGGGGCTGAACCGCCCGGTCATCGTTCGCTACTTCGAATATATGGGAAATGCCCTGACCGGCGATTTCGGCCAGTCGATCGTCTTCCGCCAGCCCGTCTCGGAACTGATGTATGACCGGCTGGGCAACACGCTGCTGTTGGCCGCCATCTGCTTTGCCGTGATCGTGCCGTTCTCGGTGCTGCTCGGCGTGCTCGCAGGAATGCGCGAGCGCGGGATGCTGGACCGCGCGGTCTCCGTGTTCTCCTCCATGTGCGCCTCGATCCCCGAATTCGCCATGGGGGTGTTCCTGCTCGGCATCTTCGTGGTCTGGCTGGGCTGGCTGCCCGGCACCTCGCCGCTGCGGGCCGATTCCGGCTGGGCGCTGTGGACCCAGTTCGTGCTGCCGGTGCTGGTCGTCACCCTCTATGACGCCGGCTATCTGGTGGCCATGGTGCGGGCGTCCATGGTCGAGGTGATGCGCCAGCCCTATATCCGCACCGCGCTGCTGAAGGGCATGCCCTTCGGCCGGGTGGTGTCGCGCCACGCGCTGCGCAACGCGCTGATCACCCCCTTCACGGTGATCCTGCTGCAGCTCAACTACCTGGTTTCGGGCCTGGTGGTGGTGGAGACGGTGTTCGCCTATCCCGGCTTCGGGCGGCTGATGCTGGAGGCGGCGCTGGCCAAGGACATCGCGGTGATCGAGGCCGGCACGCTGCTGGCCGTGACGGTGACGATGCTCACCCAGCTCTTCGGCGATCTCGGCTACATGGCCCTCGATCCGAGGATCCGGGTATGACGGAGGCCAGCCACGAGCTGTCGCGCGTCAGCCTCGCCCCGCGGGAGGGTGGCGAAGCGGCTGGCTTCCTCGGCCAGATCGGCGCCCTGCTTGTGCGCTCGCCGATCGGCACCACCGGGGCGCTGATCCTGCTGTTCTGGACCTGCTGCGCGATCTTCGCGCCGTGGATCGCGCCCTATCCGCCCAACAAGGTCGATCCGGCGCTGATCGTCGATCCCTACCCATCCTGGAGCCATTGGCTGGGCGTCGACCACCTCGGCCGCGACATCCTCTCGCGCCTGATCTGGGGCGCGCGCACGGTGCTCACGGTGGCCCCGGTTGCGGTGCTGGGGGCGGCGGTGCTGGGCACCGTGCTGGGGCTGCTGGCGGGCTACCGCGGCGGCTGGGTCGATGCGGTGATCATGCGCGTCGGCGACACGCTGCTGGCCTTCCCGAAGATCATCCTCTACCTGATCATCATCGCCAAGTTCGGCGCCTCCGCCTTCAACATCATCGCGGTGATCACGCTGTCCTCGGCGCCGATCATCGCCCGCATCGTGCGCGGGGTCACCCTCGACATCCGCAACCGCGACTACGTGGCGGCGGCGCGCATGCGCGGGGAATCGACGCTGTTCATCATGCTGGTGGAGATCCTGCCCAATGCGCGCGGGCCGCTGATCGTCGATTTCTTCCTGCGCCTTGGCTACACCACCATCGCCATTGGCGTGCTGGGGTTCCTGGGCGTCGGCCTGCCGCCGCCCGATCCCGACTGGGGCGGCATGGTGAAGGAAGCCTATGGCATGATCTTCGTGTGGCCGCACATGACGCTGATCCCGGCCGCGGCCATCTCCTCGCTGGTGATCGGGGCGAATTTCCTGGCCACGGGCATCCGCGAGGCCGCCCTCGATGACTGACGTCCTGCGCTTCGAGGGCGTGTCCATCAGCCATTTCGGGCGGCGTGGCGAACAGCGCATCCTCAGCGACGTGAGCTTCTCGATCGGGCCCGGGGAGGCGCTGGGGCTGGTCGGCGAATCGGGCTGCGGAAAGTCCACCGTGGCGTTGGCCGGCATGCGCTACCTTCCCAAGGGCATGCGGCTTACCGCCGGGCGCATCCTGGTCGAGGGTCAGGACATCGCCGGGCTGGACGATGCCGCCCTGTCGCGCATCCGCGGCAACCGCATCGCCATGGTCTACCAGGACCCGATGTCGAGCCTGAACCCGGTGATGACCATCGGGCGGCAGCTCATGGAGGTGCCGCTGCTGCATGGCGAGAGCAGCGAGGCCAATGCCTTCCGCCGGGCCGTGGCGATGCTGGAGGAGGTGCGCCTGCCCGATGCCGAGGCGATGATGGCGCGCTATCCGCACCAGCTTTCCGGCGGCCAGCAGCAGCGGGTGGTGATCGCCATGGCCCTGATGGCGGAGCCTGCGCTGCTGATCATGGACGAGCCGACGACCGGCCTCGATGTCACCATCGAGGCGGCGATCCTCGCCCTGGTCCGCGATCTCCGGCGCAAGTTCGGCGCCGCCATCCTGTTCATCAGCCACAATCTCGGCACCGTCGCGCGCATCTGCGAGCGCATCGGCGTGCTCTACGCCGGGCGCCTGGTGGAGACCGGCGCCATCGCGCCGGTGTTCCGCGCCCCGGCGCACCCCTATACCCGCGGCCTGCTGGGCGCCATCCCGCGGCTGGACGGGGCCAGGCGCGGCACCCGGCTGAAGCCCATCGAAGGCACCATCGCGGCGGCCGACCGGGCCCGCCTCGAGAGAGAGGCCCCCCTGCGCGTCGATCTGCCGGGCCGCAAGCGGGTCAAGGTCGCCTATCCCCCCGCTGGGCAACCGATCAT
>CAZEQG010000005.1:4156-22653 GCA_964514295.1 uncultured Alphaproteobacteria bacterium | reverse complement strand
CGCGGCATGGGCTCGGTCGGCGCCATGGCGCGCGGCTCGGCCGACCGCTACTTCCAGCAGGAGGTGAACGACGCCCTGAAGCTGGTGCCCGAAGGCGTGGAAGGCCGGGTGCCCTACAAGGGGCCGGTCGCCAATGTCATCCACCAGCTGGTCGGCGGGCTGCGCGCCGCCATGGGCTATACCGGCCGGCCCGACATCCCCTCGATGCAGGGCGGCTGCCAGTTCATCCGCATCACCGGCGCCGGCCTGCGCGAAAGCCATGTCCACGACATCCAGGTGACGCAGGAGGCGCCGAATTACCGCCGCAACGCCTAGCCCCTGGACCATCCGCCCGGCCACGCTCGACGACTGCGCCGGCATCGCGCGCGTGCACGTGGAGACCTGGCGCGACAGCTATCGCGGCATCTTTCCCGACCGCACGCTCGAAGAGCTCTCCGACATCCGCCTTGCCGCCGAATGGGCGGCGACCGTCACCGCCAAGGAAGCCTGGCCGGCGGTGCTGGTGGCGGTGGAGCCCCTGCCCCGGCCGAAGGGGCGCAAGCGCCATCCGAGCGAGCCAAACGAGCGCGTGCTTGGCTTCACCTGCATCGGCCCGGTGCGCGACGGCGAGCCCGACCAGGGCGAGATCTACACCCTTTATGTCGAGCCGGCGGCGCAGGGCCGCGGCATCGGCCGGGCGCTGGCCGCCGCCGGGCTGCTGGCGCTGCACGCCCGCGGCCACCGCAAGGCGCGGGTGTGGGTGCTGACCGAGAACCCCCGCGCCATCGCCTTCTACCGGCGCCTGGGCGCCAGCCCGGCCGCCCAGCAGACCTTCCACGTCGACGGCAGGCGCGTCAGCGAGACGGCGCTCGACTGGGCCGACGTCACGACCAGCCCCGGAGCCCCATGAGCGACCGCATCCTGATCCTCGACTTCGGCAGCCAGTTCACCCAGCTGATCGCCCGGCGCGTGCGCGAGGCCGGCGTGTACTGCGAGATCTGGCCCTTCTCGGCCGATCCGCAGCGCATCCGCGCCTTCGCCCCGAAGGCGATCATCCTGTCCGGCGGCCCGGCCTCGGTGACCGAGGCGGCCACCCCCCGGGCGCCGGAGGTGGTGTTCACGCTCGGCCTGCCGCTGCTCGGCATCTGCTATGGCGAGCAGACCATCTGCGCCCAGCTCGGCGGCGCGGTGGAAAGCGGCCACGCCCGCGAGTTCGGCCGGGCCGAGGTGGAGGTGGTGGCGCCCTCGGCGCTGTTCGAGGGCGTGTGGCCGCAAGGCAGCCGCCAGCCGGTTTGGATGAACCATGGCGACAAGGTGACCGCGCTGCCGCCCGGCTTCACGCCGATCGCGGTCACCGCCAACGCCCCCTTCGCGGCCATCGCCGACGAGGCGCGGCGCATCTACGCCGTGCAGTTCCACCCCGAGGTGGCGCATACCCCGGACGGCGCCCGGCTGCTGGCGAATTTCGTCCACCGCATCGCCGGCTGCGGCGGCGACTGGACGATGGCCCATTTCCGCGCCGAGGCGATCGCCCGCATCCGCGCCCAGGTGGGCGACGGGGTGGTGATCTGCGGGCTGTCCGGCGGGGTCGACAGCTCGGTGGCCGCGGTGCTGATCCACGAGGCGATCGGCGACCGGCTGCGCTGCGTGTTCGTCGATCACGGGCTGCTGCGGGCCGGCGAGGCGGCCGAGGTGGTGGGGCTGTTCCGCGACCGCTTCAACATCCCCCTGGTCCACCGCGATGCCGCCGGCCTGTTCCTTGGCCGGCTTGCCGGCGTGACCGACCCCGAGGCCAAGCGCAAGGCGATCGGCGCCGCCTTCATCGAGGTGTTCGAGGAGGAGGCCGGCCGCATCGCGGATGCCCGCTTCCTGGCGCAGGGCACGCTCTATCCCGACGTCATCGAATCCGTGTCCTTCACCGGCGGCCCTTCGGTCACCATCAAGTCGCACCACAATGTCGGCGGCCTGCCCGAGCGCATGAAGCTGGCGCTGGTGGAGCCCTTGCGCGAGCTGTTCAAGGACGAGGTGCGGGCGCTCGGGCGCGAGCTCGGCCTGCCCGAAAGCCTGGTTGGCCGCCACCCCTTCCCCGGGCCGGGCCTCGCCATCCGCATCCCCGGCGAGGTGACGGCCGAGCGCCTCGACCTGCTGCGCCGCGTCGATGCCGTCTATCTGGACCAGATCCGCAAGGCCGGCCTCTATGACAGCATCTGGCAGGCCTTTGCCGTGCTGCTGCCGGTGCGCACCGTCGGCGTGATGGGCGATGCCCGCTCCTACGACCACGCCGTCGCGCTGCGCGCCGTCACCTCGACCGACGGCATGACCGCCGACTACTACCCCTTCGACCACAGCTTCCTCGCCGCCACCGCCACCCGCATCATCAACGAGGTCAAGGGCGTCAACCGCGTCACCTACGACATCACCAGCAAGCCGCCCGGAACGATCGAGTGGGAGTGAGGGGTGTGGGATACTCTGGAGGGGTCCGGACGGAAGCAGCGCAAAGAAAGTAGAGGGCTACGGGAGTGCTCAATCGATCATTCGACCCTTATGGTCCACGCGGATCTGGATTTCTATAGAGCGCTGATTTTCAACAGATTTAGTGCTCCTTGGGCCAGGGTAAGCCGACCAGTTTGACGGTCTTGCCGACAGCATATGTGGAAGGCCATGTCCGGGGTTTAGAAAAGACCGTCAGATGCCTGTAGACATGTGACGGTCTTTTTCGGCGCATCGATGTTCGCCTCTGTCGCTAGGCACGTGCGTCAATTTCGCCGTCACTCCATGAGAAAGGGGGAAGGTAAATGCTCAGAACAGCGAGGGAGAAGCGCCCCTGCACGCACTGTCTCAAGCCCACGACCAGACTACATCCGATCTTGGACATTCCGATTTGCCGCCCCTGCCAAACCGCACAAAGCGACTTATACCGCTACATTAGCAAGACCAGAGCGCTTCAAGAATATCGCCTGAAGGTGGCCGACATTGCGCAGCTACGTTTCCACGCGGTCGACAATCCGCACTACAAGATTTCGCACCCGATGCAGCTCTATCTACTTAGTCAGATTGAGAAGACGGCAAACAAGAAATGGGGAAGCAAAGAGCCGTATATCGTTTCACTCAAAGATTTCACTCCGCAGTATCTAACGTGGCTGGACCAAGACCCGGCACGCATAGCGAGCCTAACCACCGAAAAATTTCAATATCTCATTGCGGATAGGTTGGAGAAGTGGGGACTAGCGGTAGAATTTGTGGGTAATGTTTATCGGAAAGACGGTGGGATCGACATCATTGCTTCGCCGCGGACTGGTGTGCCTTTCCTCGTGGCGGTTCAAGTGAAGCACCACCGCACCAATAGGTCAACGGCGGTCGGCAGTGTTCGTGACTTTCATGGTTCGCTTGTGTCTGGCGGGTCGCCATTCCACATCGGACTAATTGTTACCAACACGACCTTCTCGCCCGACGCTCAGTGGTTCGCGGATCAAAATAGCAAACTGATCCGGTTGCGCGATCTTCAGGACCTGCGCAGATGGCTGAAGGACGACTATGAAAACGAATTCGAATGGCGAGAGATACCGTCCAAGGTAAAACTGGCACCAGGAGTAGAAATAGAAATCCCACGGCAAGGACTATTTGTGCCAAAATCATCCAGATCAAGCCGCATGGGATGAGGCAAGCACCAAGACTCACGGTCTTTTTTTGATGAGCCCGGCATGGTCATTTTCGCGCGCGCGTGTGAAAATCGACCGATCGATATCGATAGTGGCTGAAACCGAGCAACTGGCGGATCGTCGAAATTCGTGTTTGAAATCAAGAGCGCAAATTTCTGACGCATCACGAGCCGGTCCTTCGTGGTAAGCTGAAATAGTTTATGCTTATAAATCAGCGCGTGAGGATGGACCGAGACAATCGAGTGGGAATGAGGGGAAATGGATGTCCGGGAGCGGGCTGGAGGGAAATGGCGCAGGAGAGCAGAACGCCACAGGAATGGCTCATCGATCACTCGCCCTCCCGCATTCGTGCCGACCTCGGTTTCTGTAAAGCGCTGATCTCTGCAGACCTTACGGTCCTTGCGCCCGAGCAAGCCGACCAGTTTTACGGTCTTGCCGGCGGCACATGTGGAAGGCCATTTCGGCGGGTTTGAGCATTTTCCGATCATTCGGGGGTGCTACCTGCCTCAGGGCTTGGCCGTGTTGGCGTAGCCGGCGGCGGCGATGGCGGCCGATAGGCTCGCTGCGCTCGCGGTGCTGGTCACGCCGATGCTGCGCGTGGCGAGGTCCGCCTGGATCTGCGCCCTCGCGTCGACCGAGCGCACCGCCTGCGCGACCGTCGTCACGCAGTGGCTGCAGGTCATGTCCGGAATTTCGAACTGCTGCATCTCCGTCTCCTGTCGCAGCGTTGCGGGAGACGCCGTTGTCATCGCTGCCATGATGGGAAGGTCAAGCGGTTTTTCTTCAGCCTGGGGCGCGCCATCGCCACCGCCGAGATGGCGGGCATCGGCCAGGGCGAGGGCATTCGTGCCCGGCATTGCGCGACGCCTTCCTGCGGCCTGGCGGACCGGATCGCCGCAATCGGAGGCGGACATAATTTGTCATGATTCGGTGCGGTGCCGTCGCAGTGCTTGCGGCAAGACGGGGGGCCACAGGAGCCTTCCATGCCCCGACATGCTGCCATGTGCCGGCGGCCGGCCTTGCTGCGCCTTGCCGCTTTCGTCCTGCTCGCCGTGCTCGTCCTCACCCGCCCCGCCGCCGCGCATGAGGGGCATGACCATGGCGCCGCACCCGAACAGGTGGCGAGCGCCCTGCCGCGGGCCGAGGCGCACAGCGACCTGTTCGAGATCGTCGCCATCCTGCAGCCGGGCGGCGCGCTGACCCTCACCCTCGACCGCTACGCCGACAACAGCCCGCTCGATGGCTCGGTGACGCTGACCCTGGACGGCCAGGAGGTGGCCGCCGAACGCCAGGGCATCGGCCTGTTCGTGGCGCGGCATCCGCTGCTCGAACGGCCCGGCCGGCTCAATCTGGTCTTCACCGTCACGGCGGGGGAGGACATGGACCTGCTGACGGCGACACTGGATGTGCCTGCGCCGGCGGCGGCGTCCGGAACCATGGTCGAGGCGCTCGCCCTGCTCCGGAACGGCGGCGTCCAGATCGGCATCGGGGTCGGCCTGCTCGTGCTCGGTTTCCTGTTGGGGCGGGCCTCCGTGCGCCGTCCCCTGCCGCCGATGGTGGAGGAAGCGCCGGCCATCCGCCCGGTGGAGGCCCTGCCGTCCGGCAAGCGGCGCGCCGCCGCATTCCTGCTGATCGCCCTCACCGTCGCCGGACCGGCAGACGGACAGCAGGTGCCGGTCACTGGGGAAGCGCCGCGCCGCCTGGAGGACGGTGCCATATTCGTCCCGAAGCCCTCGCAGCGCCTGCTCGGCGTGCGCACCCTGCTGACCGAGAGCGGCGAGGCGTCGGCTGCGCTGCGCATGGTCGGCACGCTGGTGCCGGACCCGAACGCCTCGGGGCGCGTGCAGGCGAGCCAGAACGGGCGGCTGGAGCCGGGCAATGCCGGCTTCCCCACGCTCGGCCAGCGCGTCGAGCGCGGGCAGGTGCTGGCCTACGTCACGCCGACCTACAGCGCCGCCGAGCGCGGCAGCCTGATCCAGAATGCCGCCGAGCTTGACGCGCAGATCACCATCCTGGAAGCGCGCGTGCGCCGTCTGACCACGCTTCGCGGCACGGTGGCGGAGCGGGAAATCCAGGATGCCCAGGCCGAGCTTGCGGGCGTGCGGCAGCGGCGTACCGCGATCCAGCCGGCGCTGTCCGGACGCGAGCCGCTGGTCGCGCCGGTCTCGGGCATCGTCTCGACCGTGCGCGGCGCCGTCGGCCAGTTGGTGGACAGCGCCACCACCGTTGTCGAGATCGTGGACCCCAGCCGCCTCTGGGTGGAGGCGCTTGCCTTCGATCGCGCGGCGCTGGAGCGCATCACCGGCGCCAATGCCACCCTGCCGGATGGTCGCGTGCTGGACCTGGTGTTCGTGGGGCGCGGCCTTACGGTGCGTCAGCAGGCCGTGCCGGTGAACTTCCGGGTCGACAACGCGCCGCAGGACGCGCCGATCGGCATCTCGGTCCTCGTCACGCTGCGCACCGCACGTGCCGTGCAGGGCATCGTGCTGCCGGCCGACGCGGTGGTGCGCAGCGCCGAGGGGCCGCCCGTGGTCTTCGAGCATGCGACCGCGGAGCGCTTCATCCCCCGCCAGGTGCGCGTGCAGCCGCTGGACGGTACGCGCGTGGTGGTGACGGCCGGGCTTCAGGCCGGCCAGCGCGTGGTCGTGCAGGGCGCGGCGCTGATCGCCCAGGTGCGCTGAGCGATGCTGTTCAACGCCATCGTCGGCTTCTCGCTACGCAACCGGCTCTTCGTGCTGGTCGCTGCGCTGCTCATCAGCCTCTACGGCCTGTTCACCCTTTCCCGCCTGCCGGTTGATGTCTTCCCGGACCTGAACAGGCCGACCGTCACGCTGATGACCGAGGCCGAGGGCTTCGCGCCCGAGGAGGTCGAGCAGCTCGTCTCCTTCCCGATCGAGACGGCGGTGAACGGCCTGCCCGGCGTCACCCGCGTCCGCTCCGTCTCCTCCGTCGGGCTGTCCATCGTTTTCGTCGAGTTCGACTGGGGCGCCGACATCTGGCGTGCGCGCCAGCAGGTGAGCGAGCGCCTTGGCCAGATCCAGGCGCAGCTTCCGCCGCGCGTGCTGCCCTCCATGGCGCCGGTCTCCTCCATCATGGGCGAGATCATGCTGGTGGCGATGACCGCGCCGACGGACGGCTCGGTCGGCCCGATGAAGCTGCGCGACCTGGCGGATTGGGTGATGCGGCCGCGGCTGCTGACCATCCCAGGCATCTCCCAGGTGATCCCGATAGGCGGCGAGGTGCGGCAGTTCCGCATCATGCCGGACCTCGACCGTCTGCACGCGCTGGACCTGACGAACGACCAGCTGATCGCGGCGCTGCGCCAGTTCGGTGGCAATGCCGGCGGCGGCTATGTGGACCAGGCGGGCCGCGAATTCCTGATCCGCAATATCGGCCGCACGACCTCGCTGGAGGATCTGCGCAACGCGACCGTCGGCTTCCGGGAAGGCCAGCCCATCGCCCTGCGGCAGGTCGCCCGCGTCGAATACGGCCCGCGCTTCAAGCGCGGCGAGGCGGGGGTGGACGGGCAGCCCGCGGTGATCCTCGCCATCGCCAAGCAGCCCGGCGCCGACACCATCCGCCTGACGCGCGCGGTCGAGGCGGCGCTCGCGGAACTGCAGGCCGGGATGCCGCGCGGCGTGGTGGCGGACCGCATCAAGTTCCGGCAGGCGGACTTCATCGCGCAGTCCATCGCCAACCTGCAGCAGGTGCTGGCCGAAGCCTTCATCGTGGTGGCGATCGTGCTGTTTGCCTTCCTGCTGAACACGCGCACCACCTTCATCTCGCTCACCGCGATTCCGCTGTCGATCCTGCTGACGGCGATCGTGTTCGCGGCCTTCGGCCTGTCCATCAACACGATGACGCTGGGCGGGCTCGCCATCGCGGTGGGCGAGCTGGTGGACGACGCGGTGGTGGATGTGGAGAACATCCTGCGCCGGCTGAAGGAGAACGCCGCACGCGCGGTGCCGGAACCCGCGATCCGCGTGGTGGCGGCCGCCAGCGCCGAGGTCCGCTCCGGCATCGTTTACGCCACCCTGATCATCGTCCTGGTCTTCCTGCCGCTGTTCGCCCTGGGCGGCATCGAGGGGAGGCTGTTTGCCCCGCTCGGCGTCGCCTACATCGTCTCGATCCTGTGCTCCCTCCTCGTCGCCGTCACCGTGACGCCGGTGCTCTCCTACTGGCTCCTGCCGCGGATGCGCCGGATACATGCCGGCGATGGCGCGCTGGTGCGGGGGCTGAAGGCGGTGCAGCACCGCCTGCTGCTCTGGGCCTTCGCGCATCGGCCGCTGGTGCTCGGCCTCGCCTTCGGTGGCGTCGCCGTCGCGGCGGCCAGCGTGCCCCTCCTGCCGCGCGCCTTCCTTCCGCCCTTCAACGAGGGCACGCTCGTCATCAACGTCACCTACCAGCCCGGCATCTCGCTGGCGGAATCGGATGCGCTCGGCCGCGTCGCGGAACGCCTGCTGATGCAGGTGCCCGAAGTGAACGGGGTGGGCCGCCGCACCGGCCGCGCGGAGCTGGATGAGCATGCCGAGGGCGTGCACTCGTCGGAACTCGACCTCGACCTGCGCGACAGCGGCCGGCCGCGCGCCGCGGTGCTGGCCGACATCCGCGCGCGGCTCGCCGCCCTGCCGGCCGCGGTCAACATCGGCCAGCCGATCAGCCACCGGCTGGACCACATGCTGTCCGGCGTGCGGGCGCAGATCGCGCTGAAGATCTTTGGCGACGACCTCGACACGCTGCGGACCCTTGCCGAGACGCTGCGTGGCCGGCTTGCCGGGAACGTGCCTGGCCTCACCGACCTGCAACTCGAACGCCAGGTGCGCATCCCGCAGCTGCGGATCGCCGTCGATCACGAGCGCGCCGGCCTCTACGGCGTCTCGGCGGCCGCGCTGACGGAAACGCTGGAGTCGCTGACCGGCGGCACGGTCGTCAGCCAGATCCTCGACGGCACGCGCCGCTTCGACGTGGTGTTGCGCCTGGCCGACGAGGACCGCACCACCGCCCGCCTGGCAGAGGCGCTGGTGCCGACCCCGCATGGCCGCGTGCCGCTCGGCCTGTTGGCGCGCGTCGAGGAAGGCGACGGCCCGAACCAGATCTTGCGGGAGGGGGCACGGCGCCGCATCGTGGTGCTCGCCAACACCACGCCCGAAGCCGACATGGCGCAGGTGATCGCCGGGATCCGCGCCGAGCTGGCCCGCATGCAGACGCCGACCGGCTACACCACGGCACTTGAAGGCACCTTCCAGGCGCAGGAGGAGGCGATGCAGACCATCGCCATCCTTGCCCTGGTCTCGCTCGGCCTGATCTTCGTCGTGCTCTATTCGCGCTACCGATCGGCCATGCTGGCGCTGATCATCATGGGCAACGTGCCGCTGGCGCTGATCGGCGCGGTCGCTGCGATCTGGATCGCCGGGCAGCCGCTGTCGGTCGCGACACTCGTGGGCTTCGTGACGCTGACCGGGATCACGACGCGCAACGGCATCCTCAAGGTAAGCCACTACCTGAACCTGGCGTTGCACGAAGGCGAGCGCTGGGGCCTGGCACTGGTGCTGCGCGGCAGTGCCGAACGCCTGACACCGGTGCTGATGACCGCGCTCTCAGCCGGGCTGGCGCTGATCCCGCTTGCCATAGGCGCCGATGCGCCGGGCAAGGAGATCCTGCATCCGGTCGCCATAACCATCCTCGGTGGCCTGGTCAGCGCCACGCTGCTCGACACGCTGGTGACACCCATCCTGTTCCACCGCTTCGGCCGCCCGGCGCTCGAACGCCTCCGCGCCGAGGCCGAGGAACGCCGTGCTGGCGGGGCGCTCGCCCCCGAGACATTCTGAGCCCAGGAGATCCTGATGCCGACCAACCGCCGCCTGCTCGCCGCCGCCCTGCTCGTCCTGCTCGCCCTGCCGTCCCTGGCGTTGGCCCATGGCCCCCTGCGCGGCCCGAATGGCGGCCAGATGCAGGACATCGGCAGCTACCATGGGGAGTTGCTGGCGCAGGATGGGCGGCTGACCTTCTTCCTGTTCGATGCGAATGATCGGCCGCTCTCCGCCACCGGCGCGACGGCGACGGCCATCGTGCTGGCAGGGGGGCGGCAGCAGACCCTGACCTTCGCACCGCGCCCGGACGGTAGGGCGCTGGTCGCGAGCGGCGAGTTCCGGGCCGAACCGGGGCTGCGCGTCGTGGTGCAACTGGTCCCCGCCGCCGGGCAGCCGCGCATCCAGGCGCGCTACGCGCCCGTCGCCTCGGTCCGATGAGCGATACGGCCGAACGCCGCCTGCTTGACCCCGAGGCGCATATTCTCGTCGTCGAGGATGACGGCGAGATGCGCAACCTCGTCGCGCGCCTGCTGCGGGAGGCGGCCTTCCGCGTCTCCACCGCGCGCGACGGGCGCGAGATGTGGGACGTGCTGGACAGCCCGGCCGGCCTGCCGGACCTGATCCTGCTCGACGTGATGCTGCCCGGCGCGTCCGGCCTCGACCTGCTGCGGCGCCTGCGGGAGCGGTCGCGCATGCCGGTGATGATGCTGACCGCGCGCGGGGAGGAGATGGACCGCGTCCTCGGCCTCGAGCTCGGCGCCGACGACTATGTGGCAAAGCCCTTCGCGCCGCGCGAACTGGTGGCGCGCGTGCGTGCACTGCTGCGCCGCGCCGCCCCCGCCGAGGCGCAGCCCGACCCGCGCTCGCGACGGATCGCCTTCGCCGGCTGGGTGCTGGATATCGCGCGGCGGGAACTCACCTCGCCCGAGGGTGTGGCGGTCGATCTGTCCGGCGCCGAGTACGACCTGCTGATCGCCTTCCTCGAACACCCGCAGCGGGTGCTGTCGCGCGAGCAGCTGCTCGAGGTCGCGAAGCGGCGTGTCGGCAGCGACCCCTTCGACCGGACTGTTGATGTGCAGGTCAGTCGCCTGCGCCGGAAGATCGAGCCGGAGGAGGACAGCCCCTCCCTCATCAAGACCGTCCGCGGCGCTGGCTACATGCTGGTGGCGGAGGTGACGCGCGCATGACGCGGCTTTGGCCCGCCAGTCTCGCCGGGCGCATCACGCTGCTGCTGCTGGGCGGGCTGATGCTGCTGCACATCGGGAGCATGTGGGTCCATGAGCGCGCGCTGCGCGGATCGGAACAGGGCGCACGGGTCGAGCGCATGGCCGACCAGCTCGCGGCGGCGCGCGCGGCAGTCGCACCGCTGCCCGAGGCGGCACGGGATGCGGCCGCACATTCCATCTCGCGTCCGGGCCTCGACATCCACTGGGACCGTGTCTCCCCCTTGCCGGAGGCCGCGCCGCCCGAAGCCCTTGCCGCAGCGGCCGCGCGGCTCGGCCCGGGCGCGCGGATCGGCTGGGACCCGAAGGCGGAGCCCGGCCACCGCATCCTTGGGGCGATCCCGGCCGAGGGTAGTGGCTGGATCGTCTTCTCGGCGCCATGGCTGGGCGCCGGCGGCGGGCCGCTCGACCATGGCGCGATCGCATCGATGGTTGCCATGGCCGTTGGCATCGCCCTGGTGTCGATCCTGATCGTACGTTGGATTACCGGGCCGCTGCGCCGCCTCGCCACGGCAGCCGACCGCATTGGACGCGATCCGAGCCCGATCCCGGTGCCCCTGGAAGGGCCGGAGGAGGTTCGCCACGCCGCCGCCGCGTTCAATGCCATGCAGGAGCGGATCGGGCGGTTGCTGGAGGACCGAACCGAGGCCCTGGCGGCCATGAGTCATGACCTGCGCACGCCGCTCTCCCGCCTGCAACTGCGCGTTGGCTTCCTGCCGGAGGGCGAGGATCGCGCCCGTCTCGAGGCCGACATCGCCGAGATGGAGGGGATGGTCGCGCGCACCCTCGACTACATCCGCGAAGGCCGCGATGCAGAGCCGGTGCGGCCCGCCGACGTGGCGGCGATCCTGCAGACGCTCGCGTCAGACGCCGCCGATCAGGGTCACGACGTCGCCTTCGAGGGACCTCGGCGCGCGGTTCTTCCGCTCCGCCGGAGCGCCGCGAAGCGCGCACTCTCGAACCTGGTCGACAATGCGCTGCGCCACGGCCGCCCCCCGGTGCGCCTGCGCATCCACGACGAGGGGCCGATGCTCGCCGTCGAGGTCTCGGATGCCGGCCCGGGCATTGCCGAGGCAGACCGTGCCCGGGCGCTGGCGCCTTTCGTCCAGCTCGACCCGGCGCGCAGCGGCACCGGGGTTGGCCTGGGCCTCGCGATCGCGCAGCGCTTCGCGCAGGCCAGCCACGGCAGGCTGGAACTTGGAGAGGCCCGCGAAGGCGGATTGATGGCGAGGCTGGTTCTGCCGCGGCAGGCCGGCTGACCCGCCCGACATACTTTGTCATGCTGCGGAGAGGCTCCGCAGCGCCTGTGCGCGCATATTGATGCGGTCACACCCAAGGAGCCCATGACATGCGCCGCCTGCTTCCGACCGCCATCGCCACCGCCGCCGTCACCATCGCGCTGCTTGGCGCCGGCGCTCTCGTCTGGGCGCAGACCCAGCCGCAGCACGGCCCCGGGCACGGCATGCACCAGGGCATGCCGATGATGCAGGGCCAGGGCATGCCGCAAGGCATGCCGATGATGCATGGTGGCGGCCACGGTGCCACGCAGGCGCCGGCCAATGCCACCCCTGCGACACGCGCGTTCATCGCGGCGAATGAGAAGATGCACCGCGACATGAACATTGCCTACTCCGGCAATGCCGATCGTGACTTCGTCGCCGGCATGATCCCGCACCACCAGGGCGCCATCGACATGGCGCGGATCGTTCTGGAACATGGCAGCGATCCGGAGGTGCGTGCCATCGCCGAGGCCGTCATCCGCGAGCAGGAACGCGAGATCGGGCAGATGCGCGCGATCCTGGCCCGGATTCCCGCGCAGTGACGCGCCGCGGCGGCCTCGCTTTCCGCCATGGCGGCGGCCGCAGCCCCGGCCCGGGGTGGCATGACGGCTGCCGAGCGCCTTTGCCAGGCAGGGCGTCAGGATCGCGACGGTGCCCTTGTTCGCGCTGCCCCGGCGCGCGACATGAAGGCCGCACAGACCCGCTTTCGGAAGGCTGCGTCAGCCGGTCCACCGGGGGATGGCCTTGCAGGCAAGCGGCCAAGACGCTGATCGCCTGCGAGGTCATCGAGGTGATGCCCGTCGCTGACGGACAGATGTGGCGCGCCGACGGGGCGCTGGCGTCATGCCGCAGCCGGGTCGTGACGGCGGGCGTTGCGCAGGGCGACGAACTGCAGCTCGGCAAAACCCGCGACGGCTGCGGCCTGGACGATGACGAAAGCAGTCCCCAAGGCGGTCGGCTGCAGCCATGCGAAAAGCAGCACGAAGCTCTCGGCAACCCAGAGACCGTTCATGACGATGACGGCCCAGATGGCCCTGGCCGGGTTGCTGGCGCGGTGACCGAGCCAGGCCACGAAGCTGGCGTATGGCAGCAGGAACAGGCCAGCCCCCAGCAGCAGCGCCTGGGGCAGGCCGAGAAGCGCTGACAGGGGGCCTGCGGCGAAGGCCATCAGCAGTCCCATCGCGCCGCTGGCGGCAGCGTCGCCGAACAATGAAAGGCGCAGGAAGCGTGTCGTCGGAACCTGGTGTGTCATCGTGATCTCCGGGAGAAGGATGCGGCGATCCTCCCTCACGGGCGATGTTCCAGCCAATTAAGTCAGAGGTAATTGGATTGTCCGCGGTACTGGGCGATCTTCATGGCCATGAGCTTGACCGGCACCAACACTGCGCCCTCCGCCGGCCGGCTGCTGCGTGAATGGCGGCAGCGGCGCAGGCTGTCGCAACTCGACCTGGCGCTGGAGGCCGACATCAGCCAGAAGCACTTGAGCTTCATCGAAAGCGGCCGGTCCCGGCCCAGCCGCGAGATGGTGTTGCGGCTGACCGAAACCCTTGGCATCCCTCTGCGCGAGCGGAATGCCATCATGCTCGCCGCCGGCTTCGCGCCGGTCTTTCCCCAGCGCAGCCTCGACGACCCGGCGCTTGCGCCTGCCCGCCGCGCGGTCGAGGCGATCCTTGGCGGCCACGAGCCCTACCCCGCCCTTGCCGTCGACCGGCACTGGACCCTCGTCAGCGCCAACCGTGCGGTGAAGCCGCTTCTCGGCCTCGTGGCGGACGAAAGCCTCCTCAGGCCCCCTCTCAACGTCCTGAAGCTGTCCTTGGCGCCGGGCGGGCTGGCACCGCACATCGTCAATCTCGCCGAGTGGCGCGGCCATGTGCTCGAACGGCTGCGCCAGCAGGTCAGCGCGAGCGGCGATCGTGCCCTCGCCGCCCTTCGCCATGAGCTGTCGCGCCTGGCAGGAGGTGAGGACATGGGCGGCCATGTTGGCGAGGACAGGAACGGTGCCTTCGTCGTCCCCCTGGTGCTGCGCACTCCCGCCGGCGTGCTGTCACTGATCTCCACCACCACGGTGTTTGGCACACCGGTTGACATCACGCTTTCCGAACTTGCGCTGGAGACCTTCTTTCCCGCCGATGAGCAGACGGCAGCAATCTTGAGGCAGCTTTCTGCCGTGGAGAAATGATCACCCCTGATGATCGTGAAATCCTGCCGACTCGTCACGACTGTCGGATAAGAACATTAGGCGGAAACCGACAACGGGTGCAGATCATGTTCATGCCAGAGCTTCCTTGGGAAGGCGGGTGTCGTTGCGGGAAGCTGCGTTTCCGGGTGACCGGCATGCCGCTTGTCACCGGGGTCTGTCACTGCCTTGGCTGCCAGCGGATGACGGCAAGCGCGTTCTCGACCACGCTGACGCTGCCCGCCGATGCGCTTGAGGTCATGGCCGGCGAGCCGGTCCTGGGCGGACTGCACAGCGATCAGGCGCGTCACCACCATTGCGGATGGTGCAAGAGCTGGCTCTTCACGATGCTGCCGCCCGAGTTCGGTGCGGTGAATGTCCGGGCGACCATGCTCGACGATGCCGGGTGGTTCGTGCCGTTCATCGAGATGCAGACCGCCGAGAAGCTGCCTTGGGTGACGACGCCAGCCAGGCGCTCGTTCGAGCGATTTCCCGAGATCAGCGACCTGCCGGCCCTCCTGGCGGCCTTTTCCGAAGAGATCGGGAAGGGATCGAGCGCCAGCGCCTAAGGTTGTATCCGTTCAGGCATGCCAGCCTCGCAATGCCCGGCCCGACTTTCCCTGCGACGGGCCGCCACCGCGTTGCCGCCGCCGGACCGTGCCGCCGGCAAGGTGGTGCGGCATTGATTTTGTCCCGCTACCGATTTGGAGAACGCGCACCAGGAGGCACGCCATGCAGGGCAGGACGCACTACGCCAACGGCCAGCCCATCGCCCGACAGGAAGGCGACATGCTGACCTATTATTTCAAGACCGGGCTGAAGAAGGCCGAAGGTGCCTGCCTCAATGGCGTGATGCAGGGCGAATGGCGCTTCTGGCGCGAGACCGGCGATCTTTGGCAGGTCGGCCATTTTCGCGACGGCGCCAAGCACGGGCCGTGGGTCCGCTATCGGCGTGACGGCAGCGTGGAGAAGGCAGAAGTCTTCGCTGACGGCAAGGCGGTGAAGGCTCGGACCCGGTGACGTCCGTGCCGGCCGCCTTGGCCGAACCGCAGGACCCGCGCGGCCGCGCCGCCCGCCAATCCGTTTCCCGCAGGATCGGCGCCACCTGCGCCGCCGGGCCAGGCGCTGGCGCCGATCGCGCCCGGAAAGGTGGTGAAGGGATGGTGCGGCAATGGCGGCGCTTGCTTGGCGCGCCAAACAGGCGTGCAATGGCGCTGCCGCGTGGGCCGGCATGGCAAGGGGAGGGCTGTAGCGATGGACGAGCAGGGGTTGCGGGCGATGGTTGCGGCGGTGAAAAGCGGCGCCATGACACGGCGGGAGGTCCTGCGGCGCCTGGCCGCGGTTGGCCTGACGGCGCCGATGGCGACCCAGATGCTGGCCTGGAACGGCGTGGCGATGGCCCAGAACCTGCCCGCCCACACCCCCACCCGGCGGGGCGGCGGGGGCACACTGAAGGTGCTGTGGTGGCAGGGCACGACTTTGCTGAACCCGCATTTCGCCAACGGCTCCAAGGACCAGGAGGGCTCGCGCATCTTCTACGAGCCGCTGGCCGCCTGGGACCCCGACGGCAATCTGGTGCCCTATCTGGCCGAGCGGATCCCCAGCCTTGAGGATGGCAGCCTGAGCCCGGACGGCATGTCCGTCACCTGGAAGCTGAAGCGGGGCGTGACCTGGCACGACGGCGCGCCCTTCACCGCCGATGACGTGGTGTTCAACTGGGAATACTCGCGTGATCCCGCCACCTCCACGGTCACCCATTCCGCCTATGCCAACGTGACGGTGGAGAAGATCGACAGCCACACGGTGAAGGTGATCTTCAAGCGCCCAACGCCCTTCTGGGCCGATGCTTTCGTCGGGGCGCGCGGCATGATCATCCCGAAGCATCTGTTCAAGGACTACATGGGTGCCAGGTCGCGCGAGGCGCCGGCCAACCTGCGGCCGGTCGGCACCGGGGCCTACAGGTTCGTGGAGTTCAAGCCGGGCGACCTGGTGCGCGGCGTCATCAACACCGACTATCACGAGCCCAACCGCCCCTATTTCGACGCCATCGAGATGAAGGGCGGCGGCGATGCCGTCTCGGCCGCGCGCGCGGTGATGCAGACCGCCGAGTTCGACTATGCCTGGAACGTCCAGGTCGAGGACGAGATCCTGAAGCGCCTGGAGGCTTCCGGCAAGGGCCGCGCCAACCCCTCCTACGGCGGCAATGTGGAATTCATCGCCCTCAACCCGACCGACCCCTGGACCGAGGTCGACGGCGAGCGGTCGAGCGTGAAGACCACCCACCCGTCCTTCGGCGACAGGTCGGTGCGCCTGGCGATGGCCCACCTCGTCGACCGCAAGGCGGTGGAGGACAACATCTACGGCCGCACAGGGCTTGCCACCACCAACTTCCTGAACAACCCGCCCCGCTACAGGTCGAAGAACACCGACTTCGCGTTCAGCATCGACAAGGCCAACCAGATCCTGGATGCGGCCGGCTGGCAGCGCGGCAGCGATGGGCTTCGCGCCAAGGGCGGCGTGAAGCTGCGCTACGTCTTCCAGACCTCGACCAACGCCCCCCGCCAGAAGACGCAAGTGATCGTCAAGGCGGCCTGCCAGAAGGCCGGCATCGACATCGAGGTCAAGTCGGTGGTGGGCGGCGTGTTCTTCTCCTCCGATGTGGCCAATCCCGATACCTTCCCGAAATTCTACGCCGACATGCAGATGTATACCTCGGGCCCGACCCAGCCGGACCCCGAGGTGTTCATGCAGCAGTTCTGCTCATGGGAGATCGCCAACAAGGACAACAAGTGGTCGGGCCGCAACTGCCACCGCTATCGCAACGCCGAGTACGACACGCTGTTCCGCGCGGCGCAGAACGAGCTCGACCCGGTGAAGCGCGCCGCCATGTTCATCCGCATGAACGACATACTGGTGACGGACCCGACCATCATCCCCGTGGTCTACCGGCCGCTGGTCGGTGCCATCTCCAACCGGCTGACGGCGGTGATCGGGGGGTGGGACAACGAACTCGCCCATCTGCGCTACTGGCACCACAGCACCTGAGCGCGGCGGCAAGGCCCGGCCGGCTCAATCATGGCCGGCTCCATCATGGCCGGTTCGCTCAGGGCCGGGGCGCCTCGGCCAGCCCGGTGGCAGGCCGGCAGGTGAGGCGCCCCATGCCGAAGACGGTTCCGCGCCCGATATGCATCCAGTCGATGGCGGCAAACAGTGGCGCGAGGCCCTGGCAGCCTCGGGGCAGGCTGAGAGTGCCATCGATGCCGAGCAGGTGGACCTCGCGCTTCTGCCGTCCCGAGTAGCGGGAGACGACCGCCCTTCCGCCCTGCCAGGGCCCGGCAGGCAGCCTTGCCGCCAGGGCCGCGATGCCAGCTTCGGCGTCATCGATCCGTTGGGCGTGCTGCGGCCACAGCGCCTTCATCCGGTTCAGGGCGGCCCGCGCCAGGGCCGGCGGATCGGGGCGCGTGACGAGCCTGCCGCCCCGAAGCAGGCGCAGGGGAGACATGGTCTGCAGGCTGGCCGGCGCGGTGGCAGCATCCGATGCCGCTGCCAGATCGGCCAGGCTGACCGGGGCGTCAGGCGGCGACGGCGCGCCACCATCGGCAGGCGCCGCACCGGGACGGGTCGGGCGCAGCGCGGCAGCCCCGACTATTCTGAAGGGCCGCCGCTGCCCGCCCAGCCCAAGGCCGGAGGCGCGATCCCAGGCCCGCCACAGGATGCCGGCATGCCCGATCGCCTCGCCAAAGAGGATGACGTCGATGCCGGCGCCGGCACGCCCCTCGACGGCCGGCGACGGGCGAAGCACATAGAGCGGCACGGTATCGGCGTCGGCGCGCCGCCCCTCGAAGACGATGTCGTACACGCGCCGGTCAAGCTCGCGCAGCGCCAGGCCCCATACCCCGCGCATCATCGGCGCCGTCGCCGCCACGCCCGGCGTTTCGACATGCAGGTTCCAGCCGGCAAGCGGCATCTCCGCCATGATGCCCAGCAGGCGCGCGGCCGCATCGTCAGACAAGCACACTCCTCCCGGTCGTGGCGCCTTCACTATGATTTGCGCCGGACCCCGGGTGAAGGTCGGAAATGCCCGCGCAATCCCCGCGTGTGCAGGGCGGTGCTGCGCCAGGGCTCGGTCAACCTCAACGACTGCTACCACATCAAGACGTCGCAATCCCCGCGTGAGCAGGGCGGGCGCTGTGCCGAGGCCGCCGAGGGTCGGGTCGGCCAGGGCCGCCAGCAGTCGCAATCCCCGCGTGAGCAGGGCGGGCGCTGTGCCCGGCGGCCATCGAGGCGTTCCTGGCGGCCGCGAGGGCCGCGTCGCAATCCCCGCGTGAGCAGGGCGGGCGCTGTGCCACGTCGGACTGGGCCGACGGCTG
>CAZEQG010000005.1:0-4056 GCA_964514295.1 uncultured Alphaproteobacteria bacterium | reverse complement strand
GGCCAGGGCCGCCAGCAGTCGCAATCCCCGCGTGAGCAGGGCGGGCGCTGTGCCCTCCGTGTCCAGCTTCGGGCTGGAGCGGGTGCCGGCCGAGTCGCAATCCCCGCGTGAGCAGGGCGGGCGCTGTGCCTGGTCGGACGCGAACGATACGCGCCACGACGAGTGGGTCGCAATCCCCGCGTGAGCAGGGCGGGCGCTGTGCCGCGTCCACTGCCTCATCGCAGTGGACGGCACTCTGCAGCCGTCGCAATCCCCGCGTGAGCAGGGCGGGCGCTGTGCCGGCTACATCGGCGACCGCAGCCGGTTCTTTTTCCGCAAGAGTCGCAATCCCCGCGTGAGCAGGGCGGGCGCTGTGCCCGCCGGGCGTGAATGTTACGGCGACCCCGCGAGGGGCTTGTCGCAATCCCCGCGTGAGCAGGGCGGGCGCTGTGCCTTCGCCGGTCGATGGCCGGCGGGTGATCCGCGATGAGCGTGTCGTAATCCCCGCGTGAGCAGGGCGGGCGCTGTGCCACGTCGGACTGGGCCGACGGCTGGCCGTTCGCGGTCGGCGTCGCAATCCCCGCGTGAGCAGGGCGGGCGCTGTGCCATGAAGTCGGGCGACGTGATTTGTGAGGGGCTGCAGAGGTCGCAATCCCCGCGTGAGCAGGGCGGGCGCTGTGCCGGCCTGGGAACTGGTCACGCTGGCAGACCGCCTCGCGGAGGTCGCAATCCCCGCGTGAGCAGGGCGGGCGCTGTGCCGGGATCACGGCCGGGACGATCCTACATCGCCCCGGCCGCGTCGCAATCCCCGCGTGAGCAGGGCGGGCGCTGTGCCGGAAGCACTTGTTCGAGGCGTTGGACGAAGCCGAATGTATGTCGCAATCCCCGCGTGAGCAGGGCGGGCGCTGTGCCACCAGGACTGCGCCGCGCTCGCCGCCGGCTGGCTGGGGTCGCAATCCCCGCGTGAGCAGGGCGGGCGCTGTGCCAGCCGGACGGCGATGGAAGGCTGCAGCCTGCTGAATACAAGTCGCAATCCCCGCGTGAGCAGGGCGGGCGCTGTGCCTGGTCATCGACCACCACCGGCCGGGCGATCCCGGCTACGGGTCGCAATCCCCGCGTGAGCAGGGCGGGCGCTGTGCCCAAGACATCATCTCTCGCTATGACCGCCCGCAGACGCGTCGCAATCCCCGCGTGAGCAGGGCGGGCGCTGTGCCGAGGCCGCCGAGGGTCGGGTCGGCCAGGGCCGCCAGCAGTCGCAATCCCCGCGTGAGCAGGGCGGGCGCTGTGCCCTCCGTGTCCAGCTTCGGGCTGGAGCGGGTGCCGGCCGAGTCGCAATCCCCGCGTGAGCAGGGCGGGCGCTGTGCCTGGTCGGACGCGAACGATACGCGCCACGACGAGTGGGTCGCAATCCCCGCGTGAGCAGGGCGGGCGCTGTGCCGCGTCCACTGCCTCATCGCAGTGGACGGCACTCTGCAGCCGTCGCAATCCCCGCGTGAGCAGGGCGGGCGCTGTGCCGGCTACATCGGCGACCGCAGCCGGTTCTTTTTCCGCAAGAGTCGCAATCCCCGCGTGAGCAGGGCGGGCGCTGTGCCAGTACCACGAGGCGCTGCTTTGGAAGTTCCTGTTCGAGTCGCAATCCCCGCGTGAGCAGGGCGGGCGCTGTGCCCAGATGGCCACCTACACCTACACCGTGAGCGACTGCGGCACGTCGCAATCCCCGCTTGAGCAGGGCGGGCGCTGTGCCAGTACCACGAGGCGCTGCTTTGGAAGTTCCTGTTCGAGTCGCAATCCCCGCGTGAGCAGGGCGGGCGCTGTGCCCCGTAATCTCGGACGTCGTGCCGGAGATGCCGGAGGCGTCGCAATCCCCGCGTGAGCAGGGCGGGCGCTGTGCCGGCTGGTCGCTGCACCTCCGCATGGCATCGAGCCGAACGTCGCAATCCCCGCGTGAGCAGGGCGGGCGCTGTGCCCCAGCGGTGCATCTGGTGCAGCCGCCGGCGCTGCGCCAGGTCGCAATCCCCGCGTGAGCAGGGCGGGCGCTGTGCCGGGTAACAACCCGTCCCAATGGGGACGCGCTTCTGGGTCGCAATCCCCGCGTGAGCAGGGCGGGCGCTGTGCCAGGGAGAGACAGATGGTCAACAAGACGATCCAGGCGCTGCTGTCGCAATCCCCGCGTGAGCAGGGCGGGCGCTGTGCACGCGGCCCACGACGATTGGTGCGCCGCCAACCCGGATGCGTCGCAATCCCCGCGTGAGCAGGGCGGGCGCTGTGCCGTGGCGGCGGCGGGAAGGCTGACGGTATAGCTGCCGCGTCGCAATCCCCGCGTGAGCAGGGCGGGCGCTGTGCCCGGTACGGGCTCTCTACGCCGCAGGCCGGCGGGACTTTTGGCAGCTGCCGCGTCGCAATCCCCGCGTGAGCAGGGCGGGCGCTGTGCCGCGCTGTCGATCGGCTGGCCGGCCCAGCACCAGTCCGGTCGCAATCCCCGCGTGAGCAGGGCGGGCGCTGTGCCGGCCGCGACGGCGTGACTGAGCAGTGACCCGGACACGGGCGTCGCAATCCCCGCGTGAGCAGGGCGGGCGCTGTGCCTGGCGAGGGCCTGCGCCGTGTCCGGGTTGATATCCAGCGTCGCAATCCCCGCGTGAGCAGGGCGGGCGCTGTGCCTGTGCCCCTGCGTCAGCAGAGCTTTTCCGCCACTTTCCGGGGGCGGATTCCGTAAGCCATTTCCGGTTGGCCCCAAGGCCTGTCAAACAGCGCGTCCCCAGCCCATCACCGGGTGAGGATTGTCTTTGAATACAACATGCTGGGGATTTCCGTAACCCCCTTCGGCGGCCGGTTCGATCCGCCGGCCCCATCGCGTGCTGGCGTCCATGGGGGCCGGAGTTGGGCGCGCCGGGCGGCATCATACGACGATCACGACCTCCCCCCACGCCTGCGCCGCCGGGTTGTCGACGCCCAGGCTTTCGCGCCGCCGGGCGCAGGCAGCGCAAAGCGGATAGATCGTGAAGCTGTCCTCGGCCGGGGCGAGGCGGCGGCGGAGCCTTTCCCGCAGGCGATCGAGCAGGTCGTGGTCGAGGTCGGCCTCGAACACACTGTCCTGGATCCTTACCCCCACATCCTCAAGAACGCGTGCCACCTGCCGGCGGCGGCGGTCGTCGGCAACATCATAGCACAGGACGTGGCGCCTCACGGCCGCGGCCCCCCGGTGCCGATTCCATCGGCCGCAGCCGCGTCCGCGCCGGTGCCCTCGCCGTCATCCTCCTCTTCCTCCTCCGGCACCGGGTCGAAGCCGGCCGCGTCCCCGGCATCCATGATCCCGTCGTCTCCCGCCATGGCGAATGGCAGGTAGGGTCCACCGCCGACCAGCGCCGCGGCCATTCGGTCGACCTGGCGGGCCATGATCAGCAGGCAGGCCGGCGCGGCACGGCCGCCCGCGAGCGGACGATGCAGCTGCCGCTCCCACTCCGCCAGGACCTTTCGCAAGGCCGCCGGGGCCAGGCGCAGGCCGCCCGGCTGGTCAGGATCCGCCACGAAATCCTCGGGAACCACCATGCGCAGATTGCACAGGCGCAGGACGAGGCGGTCGACCAGCGGATGGCGGAACTCCTCCATCAGGTCCAGCACCAGGCTTTCCCGTCCCGGTCGCAGGCCATGATGGAAGCCGATGCAGGGATCGAGGCCCCGGGCATGCACCATGCCGGAGAGGCGGGCGGCGAGCAGGGCATAGCCGAAAGACATCAGGGCATTGGCGGGATCGGGCGGGGGCCTGCGGGCGCGGCCGGTGAAGCCGATCCTGCCCGAAAAGCCGGCGGCATAGCCGGAAAAATAGGCCCGGGTGCCCGCCCCCTCATGCCCGCGCAGGGTCTCCGCATCCCCCGCCTCCGCCGCGCGCCCGGCGATCTGCGATACCTCGGCATGTGCGGCGCCCAAGGCCGGCTCGCGCGGCCGGTTGGACTGCAGCAGGCGCAGCAGGGCGGCGGCGTTGCGGAGCTTGCCAACCGTGATGGCGCGCGACAGGGCAAGCGAGCGGGCCCCATCGGTGGCGGCGGCGTACTGGGCGAGGCGCCCGGCCGCGCCCGCGTC
>CAZEQG010000004.1:0-27122 GCA_964514295.1 uncultured Alphaproteobacteria bacterium | reverse complement strand
CGCCTCGCCCAGCCGGCGCCGCTGGTTGCCGGGCCGCTCGGCGCGCTGCCTGGCGCGGGCGGCGGCCAGGGCCTGAAACTGGCCGTTCTTGACCATCTCCATGAGCGACAGCCCGTCGAAGGCATCGCGGGCATAGGCAACCCCGCCGCTGCCATAGGCCCGCGCGCAATCCTCCTCGACATATTTGCGGGTCAGCGCCGCCCCGCCCAGCAGCACCGGCAGGGTCACGCCCTGGCGGCTCATCTCCTCCAGGTTCTCGCGCATGATCACGGTCGACTTCACCAGCAGCCCGGACATGCCCACGGCATCGGCGCGGTGGTCGTTGGCGGCCTTCATGATCTCGGCCAGCGGCTGCTTGATGCCGAGGTTGACCACCTTGTAGCCGTTGTTGGTGAGGATGATGTCGACCAGGTTCTTGCCGATGTCGTGCACGTCGCCCTTCACCGTGGCCAGCACGATGGTGCCCTTCTGCTGGCCCTCCAACCGCTCCATGAAAGGCTCCAGATAGGCCACGGCGGCCTTCATCGTCTCGGCCGACTGCAGCACGAAGGGAAGCTGCATCTTGCCGGCGCCGAACAGCTCGCCCACCACCTTCATGCCGTCGAGCAGCAGGTCGTTGATGATGGCAATCGGCGAATGCGTCTTCAGGGCGGCGGCCAGATCCTCGTTGAGGCCCTTGCGGTCGCCGTCGATGATCCGTTCCTTCAGCCGCTCCTCGATGGTCTCGGCCCGCTTGCGGGCCGGGCCGGTCTTGGCCTGGCGGCCCTCGAACAGGGCGATGAAGGCCTGGAGCGGGTCGTAGCCAGGGGCGCGGCGGTCGAAGATCAGGTCCTCGGCCGTCTTCACCTCCTCGGGCGCGATCTGGTGCAACGGCATGATCTTGGACGGGTGCGCGATCGCGGCGGTCAGGCCGCGGCGGATGGCGTGGTCCAGGAACACGCTGTTCAGCACATGGCGGGCGGCCGGGTTGAGACCGAAGGAGATGTTGGAGAGCCCGAGCACGATCTGGCAGTCCGGCATCTCCGCCCTGATCTGCTCGATCGCCTCCAGCGTCCACAGGCCGAGCTTGCGGTCATCCTCGTTGCCGGTGGCGATGGTGAAGGTCAGCGGATCGAACAACAGGTCGGATTCCGGCAGGCCGAAGCGCCCGCAGGCGAAATCGCGCAGGCGGCGCGCGATCTCGACCTTGCGCTCGGCCGTTTTCGCCATCCCCTCCTCATCGATGGTGAGCGCTATCACGGCCGCACCGAAGCGGCGGGCGAGCGCCATCCGCGCCTCGGCCGGGGCCTCGCCATCCTCGAAGTTGATCGAGTTCAGGATCGCCTTGCCGCCATAGAGCGACAGCGCCTTCTCCAGCACCTTCAGCTCGGTCGAATCGATCACCAGCGGCACGGTGACGGCACCGCGGAAGCGGCGCACCACCTCGGCCATCTCCGCCACCTCGTCGCGGCCGACGAAGGCGGTGCAGACGTCCAGGGAATGGCTGCCCTCGGCGATCTGCTCCCGCGCCATGGCGACGCAGCCGTCCCAGTCGGCCTTCTCCTGCAGCTCCCGCCATTTCTTGGAGCCATTGGCGTTGCAGCGCTCGCCGATGGCGAAATAGGCGTTCTCCTGGCGCAGCGCCACCGGCTGGTAGAGCGAGGCGACGGCGGGCACGAAATGCACGGAGCGCCGTCGCGGCACCGGCCGCCGGGCATCGCCGGCCAGCCGCCGCAGCATGGCATCGACGGCGGCGATATGGGCCGGGCCGGTGCCGCAGCAGCCGCCGACCAGGGACACCCCGAACTCGGCCACGAAACGCTCGTGCCAGGCCGCCAGCTCCTGCGGCGTCAGCGGATAGTGGGTGCGCCCGCCGATCAGCTCGGGCAGGCCGGCATTGGGCTGGACGCTGACCGGGCCTTCCCAGTTCTCGGTCAGCCAGCGCAGATGCTCGGCCATCTCCTGCGGGCCGGTGGCACAGTTGATGCCCATCACCGGCACGTCGAGCGCGCGCACCACGGTGGCGGCGGCGGCGATATCGGCCCCGACAAGCATGGTGCCCGTGGTCTCCACGGTCACCTGCACCAGGATCGGGGTGTCGGTGGCGTATTCGGCCCGCGCCCGCTTGGCGCCGTTCACCGCCGCCTTGACCTGGAGGACATCCTGGCAGGTCTCGATCAGGATCGCATCGGCGCCGCCGGCGACCAGCCCGCGCGACTGGATCGCCAGCGCGTCCTCAAGGCTCTGGTAGTCGACATGGTCGAGGCTGGGCAGCCGGGTGCCGGGGCCGATCGAGCCGATGACGAAGCGCTGCCGGCCGTCGGAGGCGTATTCGCTGATCGCCTCGCGCGCCAGCTCGACGGCACGCCTGTTCAGATCGAAGGCTTCCGAGGCGAGACCGAACTCGTTCAGGGTGATGGGCGAGCCGCCGAAGGTGTTGGTGAGCACGCAGTCGGCGCCGGCATCCAGGAAGCCGCGGTGCATGGCGCGCACCACGTCGGGCCGGCTGCGGTTCAGGATCTCGGTGCAGTTCTCGGCCCCGAGATAGTCGCGCTCGGTGTCCAGGTCCATCGCCTGGACCTGGGTGCCGGTGGCGCCGTCGCACAGCAGCACGCGCTCGGCCAGCGCCTCCAGGAAGGCGGCCGCCATCACGCCGCCTCGCGCTGCGGGCGCACGCCCAGGAGGTGGCAGATGGCGAAGGTCAGCTCGGCCCGGTTCAGGGTGTAGAAGTGGAACTCCTCCACCCCCTCCCGCGACAGCGCCTCGCACAGGTCGACGGCGACCGTCATGGCCACCAGGCGGCGGGTCTCGGCGTCCCGCTCCAGCCCCTCGAAGCGGGCGGCCAGCGAGGGTGGCACCCAGGCGCCGCAGGCGGCGGCGAACTTCACCACCTGGGCGAAATTCGTCACCGGCAGGATGCCGGGCACCAGCGGCACGGCAATGCCGGCGGCCCGCGCCCGGTCGCGGAAGCGCAGGAAGGTCTCGGCCGAAAAGAAGAACTGCGTGATCGCCCGGCCCGCTCCGGCATCGATCTTGCGCTTCAGGTTGTCCAGGTCGAAGGCGGCGGAGGGCGATTCGGGGTGCTGCTCGGGATAGGCGGCGACGCTGATCTCGAAGGGGGCCACACGGGCCAGCGCCGCCACCAGGTCGACGGCATAGGCATGGCCGCCCGGATGCGGCGCATAGGCTTCGCCGGCCGGCGGATCGCCGCGCAGGGCAACGATGTGGCGCACGCCGGCGGCCCAGTAGTCGCGGGCCACCGCCTCGACCTCCGCCGCGCTGGCGCCGACGCAGGTCAGATGCGCGGCCGGCAGCAGCGTGGTCTCGGCGACGATCCGGCGCACCGTGGCGTGGGTGCGCTCGCGGGTGCTGCCGCCGGCGCCGTAGGTGACCGACACGAAGCTCGGCGCCAGCGGCTCCAGCCGGCGGATCGCCTGCCACGCATGCTTCGGCCGGCCCTTGAACCGGCCGCGGCGGGAAGAACTCGAAGGATACGGATGGCCTTGTCATGGGCGTCCTCCGGTCAGGGCGGTCAGGCGCGGAGAAGCGTCGGCGGCGCGGCGCGCCCGCCACACCGCGACGGTCAGGGGATGGCCGGCCAGCAGCACCGGCGGCTCAGGCATCAGCCCGGCGGCGCGGCACCAGCGGGCGATCTCGGCATCGGCGAAACCGAGCCAGCGATGGGCATGGTCGCGGCGCAGGCTGTCCTCGCCATGCGGGGCGAAGTCGGCGATCACCAGCACCCCGCCCGGCTTCAGCACGCGCGCCGCCTCCGCCACCGCGTCGCCGGGCTGTTCGGCGTAGTGCAGCACCTGGTGGATCACCACCGCATCCATGCTGCCGCTGCCGACCGGCAGCTGGTACATGTCGCCAAGCCGCACCGTGACGTTGCGCAGCCCCGCCCGCTCGATCCCGGCCCGCGCCACCGCCAGCATCTCGCGCGACTGGTCGATGCCGAGCGCGCGCTCGAAGCGGGGCGCCAGCAGCTCCAGCATCCGCCCGGTGCCGGTGCCGATGTCGAGCAGGTCCTCGGCCGCCTGGGGCAGCAGCGCCAGCAGCGCCTTCTCCACCTCGGCATCGTCGACATGCAGCGAGCGCAGGCGATGCCAGTCGCCGGCATTGCGGCGGAAATACTCCGCCGCCGCCTCGGCCCGGCTGTCCTTGATCGCCTGCAGCCGCTCCAGGTCCAGGGCAAGCTCGCGGTCGTCGTCGGGGATCAGGTCGACCAGCGCCGCGGCCAGCGCCCCGCCCGCCCCCTCGCGCGCCAGCCGGTAGAAGGCGAAGGCGCCCTCGCGCTCGCGCTCCAGCAGGTCGGCATCGACCAGCAGCTTCAGGTGGCGGGACACGCGGGGCTGGCTCTGGCCCAGGATCTGGGTCAGGTCGCTCACGGTCAGCTCGGCATGCGCGCACAGGGCCAGGATGCGCAGCCTGGTTGGCTCCGCCGCCGCGCGCAATCCCATCAGCAGGCTGTCCATGGAATCTCCTCACGGAAATGCAGATATAAAGATATCTTTATGTCTCTGTGTCAATGGGCCTTTGCGCCAGCCGATGTGATGCATCATGGCAACACGTGCTGCTTCTGCGACACCCCGATCCGCCTTGCGGCCTGGAAGCCCCGCCCGCGTCATGCTAGGTGTATGGCAGGCCAAGGTCGGGGCGTGTGCCCGTCCGTACCCGTGGCGATATTGACGAGGGCACGCTCCATGGTCCTGAAATCCGTCAAGAACCTCCTTGCCGCGCTGACTGTCGCTGGGGCGCTGGGGCTCGGCGCCTGCGCCAGCGTGCCGGAGGATGCTGCCGATCGCGCCGCGCGCGCCGAGGCGAACGACCCCATCGAGGGCGTGAACCGGCTGGTCTTCGCGCTGAACGAAACGCTGGACGTCTTCATCATCCGCCCGGTCGCCGTCACCTATCGCGACTGGATGCCGGAGCCGATCAAGAACTCCATCGCCAACTTCCTGAACTATCTGCGCACGCCCCTGATCATCGCCAACGACCTGATGCAGGGCGAATACAAGCGGGCCGAGGTGGCGGCCGCGCGCTTCATGATCAACAGCCTGGCGCTGGGCATCGCCGACATCGCCGGCGAGGGCGGGATGCTGCCGCGCCATGACGAGGATTTCGGGCAGACCCTGGCGCGCTGGGGCAGCGGCGAAGGCTTCTATCTGGTGCTGCCGCTGATCGGCCCGTCGAATGTGCGCGACGCCGCCGGCATGGCGGTGGAATGGGTGCTGGACCCGGTGAACTATGTCGCCCGCCAGAACGATCACGACGGCCTGCCGCTGGGCCGCGCCATTGCCGGCGGCATCGACAGCCGGGCGCGGCTGACCGGCGCGCTCGACGATCTGAAGAACAACTCCTTCGACTATTACGCGGCGATGCGCACCGCCTACCGCCAGCGCCGGGCGGCGGAGATCCGCAACCAGAACGCCTCGCGCGGCTCGATGATGGCGGCGCGCACGGCGCCGGTGCTGGTGGCCCCGGCCTCCAGCCCGGGCGGCGCGGCGCCGCTGGTGGAGACGGTCCGCCTGCCGATCAAGCTGGCCGGCGACAGCCCGCAGGAACAATAGACGGCGCAGGATCCGCTGGTGACGATGCACAAGCTGCTGATCACGCTTCTGGCCGCTTTCGCCTGGATGGGTGCGGCGGCGGCCGACCTGCCGCGCGACGCCCATGCGCTGGTGGCTGGGCTGGGCGACAAGGCGCTGGCGGTGGTCAGCGACAAGTCGGCCAGCAACGGCGAGCAGGCCAACCGCTTCCGCGCCCTGCTGCTGGAGAATTTCGACGTGCCGGCGATCGGCCGCTTCGTCCTCGGCCGCTACTGGCGTACCGCCACGCCCGAGCAGCAGAAGGAATACCTGGAGCTGTTCGAGCGGATGATCGTGCAGACTTACGTGAACCGCTTCCGGGAATATTCGGGCGAGACCTTCAAGGTGGTGGAAGCCCGGCGGGAGGATGATGAGTATGCCCTCGTCATCTCCGACATCGTGCGTCCGCAGGGGCCGCCGGTGAAGGTGGAATGGCGGGTGCAGAAAACCAGCAACGGCCCCCGCATCGTCGATGTGATCGTCGAGGGGGTGTCCCTGTCGGTCACCCAGCGCGGCGACTTCACCTCGGTGATCCAGAATGGCGGCGGCAAGGTCGACGCGCTGATCAGCATGATGCGCCAGCGGGTGCGTTAGCCAGCGGGTGCGTTAGCCAGCGGCTGCGTTGGCCAGCGGCTGCGTTGGCCAGCGGCTGCGTTGGCCAGCGGGGCCTCGGACGCTTCCGGGAGCGCTATTCCGCGACCAGCTTCACCAGATCGCCCACCGGCGGGATCAGGCCGGGCGGCAGGCCGTTGAGCGCGGCGAAGCGCTCGGCCTGGAACGGTCCGGCCGGCATCCGGGCGATCAGGGCGGCGGGCGTATCGCCCGGTGCCACGCGGTGCAGGCGGATGCGCAGCGGGCGGATGCCGGCGGCCTCCTCCGCGCTCAGCCGGCGGAAGCTGTACACGGTGTCGCGGAAGGGCCGGTCAAGCTCCCTTGCGGCCTGCGGGGTGCTCAGGAACAGGAAGCGGTACATCGCCGTGCCGCCCTGCGGCCACTCGCCGCGGATCGCCACCAGCCGCAATACCGCCGGGCCGGAGTCCAGCCGCACATCGGCCCGCGCCGCCGCCGCCGGCAGGCTGGCAACGCTGAGCGCTTCCACTCCGCCGAGCGGCAGGTTCGCCCCCCATTCGCGGGCGATATGCTGGGCCGGATCGGCGCTCCGGCTGCGCGCCATGGTGAAACGGATGGCCGCCCCGCCCGAACCATAGGCCGCCACCTGATCGCTGCCATTGACCAGGCGGAAGCCCGGCGGCACCTCGAAGCGCAGCCGCAGTGCCGGGTGGACGAAGGCCCGCCCGCGCACCAGCCCCTCCTTGGGATCGTCGCCATAGATCATGCCGTCGATGCGCCGCAGATATTCCTCGCGCCCGTCGCTGGCATTGTCCGGCCGGGGCAGGTCGGCGGCGGCCTGCATGGCGCGGCCGACACGGTCGGGCGTGCGCGGGTGGGTGGCCATCATGTCGAAGCGGTCGACCTCGCCCGGCGGCCGCCCGGCCATCTGGGCCTCCACCCGCGACTGGTCGCCAAGCTTGGCCAGGAAGCCCGCCATCGCCTCGGGCCGGTAGGCGGCGCGCACCAGGGTGCGCACGCCGAGCTGGTCGGCCTCGAACTCCTGCTCGCGCGAGAACCCCTGGAGATAGACCTGCGCGCCCAGGCCGAGCGCCTGCGCCAGCCCGCCGCCGCCAAGCGCGCCGAGGATGCCGACGCCAAGCTGGGCCAGCATGCCCTTGTTGTAGCGCGCCGCCGAATGCCGCGCGGTGACATGGCCGATCTCATGCGCCAGCACGCCGGCAAGCTCGGCCTCTGTGTCGGCCAGCGCCATCAGCCCGCGGGTGACGTAGACATAGCCGCCCGGCAGGGCGAAGGCGTTCACCATCGCGGCGTTCAGCACGGTTACGGTATAGGCGATGTCCGGCCGGTCGGAGGCCCGGGCCAGCCGCAGCCCGATGCCGGCCACATAGGCGCCGAGCGCAGGGTCGGGATAGGCGCCGCCGAATTCCTTCAGGATCTTCGGGTGCTCCTGCCGGCCGATCTCGGCCTCGTTTTCCGGCGTCATGAACTGGGCTGCCGCCGGCACGGCGGCCAGCAGCAGCGACAGGCAGAAGATCAGGCGGGCAAGCATGGGGCCAGTCTAGCCCCATGGCGTGGCGCAATCGAGGCGCAGAAGCGCCCTATGCCGATGCCGCCACCTCCGGCGGCAGGTGGCGGCCGCGCAGGTAAGGCCCCGGCACCGAGACCTTGGCCCCCAACGCATCGGCCGCCCGCCAGGCCCAGAACGGGTCGTGCAGCAGCCCGCGCCCCAGCATCACCGCATCGGCCCTGCCGCCGGCGACGATAGACTGGGCCAGCGCCGGGTCGACGATCATGCCGACCGCAAAGGTGGTGATCCCCGTCTCCCGCCGCACGGTCTCCGCCAGGCCCGCCTGATAGCCGGGGCCGAGCGCCATCTTCTGGCGCGACACGGCAACCCCGCCGGCCGAGACATCGACGAAGTCGGCCCCACGGTCCTTCAGCGCCCGGGCCAGCACCACGGCATCGCCGATCTGCCAGCCTTCGCCATCCAGATAGTCGCTGCCGGTGATGCGCATGCCCAGCGCCCGCTCCCGCGGCCAGGCCTCGCGCACCGCCTCGAACAGCTCCAGCGGGAAGCGCAGCCGGTTCTCCAGGCTGCCGCCATAGCGGTCAGAGCGCTGGTTGGACACCGGCGACAGGAAGGAGTGGATCAGATAGCCATGCGCCCCGTGCAGCTCGACCAGGTCGAAGCCGGCCTTGAGCGCGAGCCGCACCGAGGCCACGAACTCCGCCTTCACCCGGGCGATGTCGAACTCGCTCATCTCGCGCGGCAGCGGCCAGCCGGTGTCGTGCGGCAGCGGGCTGGGGGCGATCTGCTGCCAGGCGCGGTCATCGGCCAGCGGCCGCCCGCCCTTCCACGGCACCTCGGCCGAGGCCTTGCGGCCGGCATGGGCGATCTGCACCCCGACCGGGGTATCCGACATCGCCCGGATCGCCCGGATGATGCGGGCGAAGGCGGCGGCCTGCGCCTCGTTCCACAGGCCAAGGCAGCCGGGGGTGATGCGCCCCTCGGCACTGACATGGGTCGCCTCGGTGACGATCAGCCCCAGCCCGGCCGCGCCATAGCGGGCGAGGTGCTGGAGGTGCCAGTCATTGGGCACGCCGTCCTCGGCGCTGTACTGGCACATCGGCGACAGGATCACCCGGTTGGGCAGGGTGATCCCGGCAAGCGGAAGCGGATCGAACAGGTTTGGCATGGCGCATCCGGCGGCAAAAGGTTAACGCCCAGGGTAGTTGGTGTCGCCCGGCGGCGGGCGCAACCTATCCCGGGTGGTGGCAGGCCACGCCGTCGGTCAGGGCCGGCTCCACCGCCAGGCAGCGGCCGTCGGCCTTCGGACAGCGCGGGCGGAAGCGGCAGCCTTCCGGAAGCTTTGCAGCATCGGGCGGCTCGCCGGTCAGCCAGAAGTCGCGGGTGATGCGGGCCCCGCCGATCTTGGGGATGGCGGCCAGCAGCGAGCGGGTATAGGGGTGGCGCGGCCGGGCGAACAGCTCGGCCGTCGGCCCGATCTCGACGATGCGGCCGAGATACATCACGGCCACCCTGGTGCACATCATCTCGACCACGGCGAGGTCGTGGCTGACGAAGATGTAGGTCAGGTCGAAGGCGTCGCGCAGGTCGCGGAACAGGCTCAGCACCGTCGCCTGCACCGAGACGTCGAGGCCGGAGGTCGGCTCGTCCAGGATCACCACCCGGGGATGCAGCGTCAGGATGCGGGCGAGCCCGACCCGGCGCTGCTGGCCGCCCGATATCTCGTGCGGATAGAGGTCGAGATGGCTGGCCGGCAGGCCGACCGCCTTCAGGATCTCGGCCACGCGCCGCTGGCGCTCGGCCGGGTCCGTCACGCCATGGATCACCAGCGGCTCTTCCAGCGAGCGGCCGATCTTCCAGCGCGGGTCCAGCGAGGCGCCGGGGTCCTGGTAGGAATACTGCAGGTGGCGGCGATGCGGCCGGGCGGCAGCCCGGCTGAGGCCGGCGATGTTGCGCCCCTCGAACCAGATTTCGCCGGCCTGCGGTGGGTGGATGCCCATGATGGTCTTGCCGAGGGTCGATTTCCCGCAGCCAGATTCGCCGACCAGCCCCAGGATCTCCCCGGGCATCAGGTCGACCGACACGTCGTCCAGCGCCTTCACCCAGCCGACCCGGCGGCCGAAGGCGCCAGGCACCGGAAACCAGCGGCGCAGGTTGCGGACGCTGAGGATCGGTTCGCTCATGCTGGCGCGCTCTCCGGATTGTGGCAGCGCACCAGATGGCCGGGCGCCACCGCCGCCGCCGCCGGGCGGATGATGGTGCAGGCATCGACCACGCGCTGGCAGCGGGGGTTGAACCGGCAGCCGCCGGGCGCACGGACCAGGTTCGGCACCTCGCCCGGAATGCCCGAGGGGGCCGCCCCCGGCCGCGGCAGGCTGGCCAGCAGGCGGGCGGTATAGGGATGGGTGGGGGCGGCAAAGAAGCGCTCCACGGGGGCCGCCTCCACCTCCTGGCCGGCATACATCACGGTCACCGCATCGCAGATCTCGTAGGCTGTGCCGAGGTCGTGGGTGGTCAGCAGCACGGCCACCCCGCGATCGGTGGCCAGGCGCCGCAGCAGGCCCAGGATCTGGGCCTGGATCGTCACGTCGAGCGCGGTGGTCGGCTCGTCGGCGATCAGCAGCTCGGGCTCCGGCAGCAGGGCCATGGCGATCATCAGGCGCTGGCGCTGGCCGCCCGACAGCTCGTGCGGGTACTTCGCCAGCACCCGCTCGGGCTGGGGAAGCTGGACCGCGTCCAGCATCTCCAGCACCTTCGCCCGGTCGATCCGCCGCCGCGCCCGCGGATAGGTCTCCAGCAGCGCCGGCAGCCAGCCGCGCCCGGTCCGGCGTGGCGACTTGAACTTCAGGATGTCCATGATCTGGGTTTCGATCGTGAACAGCGGGTTGAAGCTGCCGAATGGGTCCTGCGGCACGAAGGTGATCAGCCGGCCGCGCAGGTCGCTGGCATCGGTGCTGAGGATGTCGCGGCCGCGAAAGGTGATGGTGCCGGCTTCCACGCGGGTCGTGGCCGGCGGCAGCACGCCCAGGATGGCGCGGGCAAGGGTGGTCTTGCCGCAGCCGCTCTCGCCGACCAGGCCCATCACCTGGCCGGTGCCGATCGACAGGTTCACGCCGTCGAGGACACGGGCGATCCCGGCCTCGGTGGCGAAGCCCAGGCTGAGGTCGCGCACCTCAAGCAGGGCGGCGCTCACTTCGCCACCCCGCGGCGGATGCGCGGATCCAGGATGTCGCGCAGCCCGTCACCCAGCAGGTTGAAGCCCATCACCACCAGGAAGATGGCAATGCCGGGGGCGGTGGCGTACCACCACGCTTCGGGCAGGAACTCGCGCGATTCGGCGATCATGCGGCCCCATTCCGGGGTCGGTGGCGGCGCCCCGAGGCCCAGGAAGCCGAGGGCGGCGGCGGTCAGGATGGTGGCACCCATGCCGATCGAGGTGCGCACGATGATGGCCGAGGCGATGTTGGGCAGGATGTGCAGCACCATCACCCGGAAATCGGAGGCGCCAAGCGCGATCGCCGATTCGATGAACACCTCGTTCTTCACCGCCCGCGTCTCGGCATAGACCAGCCGCGCCCAGAAAGGCCAGTAGGTGACCGACAGCGCCAGGATCACGTTCTCGATCGAGGGGCCGAGGGTCTGGGCGATGGCGATCGCCAGCACGATCTGCGGCACCGCCAGGAAGATGTCGGACACCCGCATCAGGAGTTCCGACGGCCAGGCGCGGTAGTAGCCGGCGATCAGCCCGATCGGCACGCCGATGGCGACCGCCACGCCGACCGCGATCAGCGCGATCATGATGGTGATGCGGGCGCCGAACAGCAGCCGGCTGAAGATGTCGGAACCCATGCGGTCGGTGCCGAACCAGTTGTCGGCGGTGGGCGGGCTGAGGCGGTTGGCGGTGTGGAACTCGAACACGTCGTTGGGGAAGGGCGCCAGCACCGGGGCCAGCAGGGCGACCACGATCAGCGCCAGCACCAGGCCAAGGCCCAGGGCCGCCGCCCGGTCGCGCAGCATCCGCCGCATCAGGCTCATCGCGTACCCCGATTCATCGCGTCCCCCTCGGGTCGATGATGGTGTGCAGGATGTCGACCGCGAGGTTCACGGCCACGAACATGCCCCCCGCCCAGATCACGAAGCCCATGATCGCCTTGTGGTCGGACTGCAGGATGGAGTTGACGGCGTAGGTGCCGAGGCCCGGCCAGTCGAACACCGCCTCCACCACCACCGCGCCGGACAGCAGCGCACCGAAGATCAGGCCGATCTGGGTGACGGTGGAGATCAGCGCGCTGCGCAGCACGTATTTCCACACGATCAGGCTGTCGGGCAGGCCCATGGCGCGCTCGTAGAGCACGGCATTGCTGTTGATCACGTCGAGCACCCCGGCGCGGGTGAAGCGCACGATGGTGGCGGCGGCCGGCAGGGCCAGGGTCAAGGCCGGCAGGGCCATGTGCGACAGCGCCACGCGCAGCGCCTCCCAGTCGCCGGCCAGCACGGCATCCACCAGCAGCAGCCCGGTCACCGGCTCCGGCGGGAAGCCGCTGAAGCGGCCGTTCAGCGGCGCCACCGCCAGGCGCATGGAGAACAGGTACTGGAGCTGCATGGCCAGCCAGAAGCTCGCCACCGCCAGGCCGGACACGGTGATGACACGCAGCACGTGATCGAACAGCGTGTTGCGGCGCAGCGCCGAGAGCACGCCGAGCGGCACGCCCAGCAGGCTGGCCAGCACGATCGACGCCAGGGTCAACTCCAGCGTCGCCGGCAGCCGGTGCATCAGGTCCTCGACGATCGGCTGCTGGCTGTACAGGCTGGTGCCCATGTCGCCGGTCGCCAGTTCGCGGAAATAGTTGAGGAGCTGCACCGGCAGCGGCTTGTCGTAGCCGAGCTGCACGCGCAGCGCCTCCACCTGCTCGACGGTCGCAAGCTCGCCGGCGATCACCCGGACCGGGTCGGTCGGGATCACATGGCTGATGGCAAAGACGATCGCCACCAGCCCGATGATGGTGGGCACGAACCAGGCGAGCCGCAGCAGGATGATCTCTAGTCGGCGCATGGAGCCCCTGGACGGGTTCGGGGTCGTCCGCACCCCTGGGCCGCAGGGGGCGGGATGGCCGGCCGGCGCGGGCGGAAGCGACGGGTGCTTCCGGCCCGCCCCGCCGCCCGGCAGGCTGGCAGTCCCCTCCCCCGCCGGGCCGGCAGGGGAGGGGTGGAGCCATTACTTGAAGTGCGCCCAGCGCATCTCCTGGCCGTTGCCGATGGGCGAGAAGCGCACGCCTTCGATCTTCGAGGAGTAGGGGCCGAACCACTTGGTGTTGTAGATGAAGATGCCGGCGGCATCCTCATAGACGATGCGCGCGGCTTCCTCGTTCAGCCTCACGCGCTCCGCCTGGTCGGTCGACACCAGCGCCCGCTCGATGCGCTTGTCGACCTCGGGATTGGAGTAGCCCGAGGTGTTGCGGATCGGGCGGTAGCGCGAGCCGTAGAGTTCGCCCAGCCAGTTGTTGGGATCGGCGTAGTAGGTGCTCTTCCACAGCCCGACCAGGTCGAAGTTCTGGTCGGGGTTCTGCATGCGGCTGCTGATCACCGGCCAGGGAGCGGCCTCGATGCGGATGTCGATGCCGATCTTGCGCGCGGTGGACTGGAACAGGGCCGCCGCCTGCTCGGTCTCGCTGAAGCCGGCGAGCACGCCGATGGTGATCGGCCGCAGCGGCTCCTTGACCTTCGACAGGTATTCCTTCGCCTTTTCCAGATCGAAGGTGTAGCCCTTCACATCCTTGGGCGCGCCCCACATGTTGTTGGGGATGATGGTGGGATTGCGCGCCACCAGGCCCTTCATGACATCGTTGATGAAGCCGTCATAGTCAAAGGCGTGGTTGAGGGCCTTGCGGAAGTTGATGTCGTTCAGCGGCGGGCGGGCGTTGTTCAGCGCGTAGTAGAACACGCGCATCGATTCCTGCTCCAGGATCTGGACGCTGGGTTCCTTCTTCAGCCGGTCGATCTGGTCGGGGGTCAGATAGCCGTCGAGGCCGTGGTAGTCGCCCTTGATCAGGCCCAGCACGCGGGTGTTGGTCTCCAGCACCGTGCGGAACTCGATCTCGTCAAAGGCCTTCGGGCCCCAGCCGTAGAAATGGTCCTTGTTGCGCTCGCCGATGAAGCCGAGCGCGGGGTCGTGGCGCTTCAGCTTGTAGGAGCCGCTGCCGGCGACATTGCGGGCCAGCCAGGGCTGCCCCCAGTCGTCGCCCTTGGTGTTGGCCTTCACCTGCTTGGAGTTGACGACATGGATCTCCGACACGGTGGCGCCGAAGATCGCCGAGGCTTCCTTCAGCGTGAAGGACACCGTGTGCTTGTCCACCGCCTTGGTCTTGCCCGGCTCCAGCACCGGCAGGAACAGCACCGCCGCCCCCTTCTTCAGGGCCAGCATGCGCTCCATCGAATAGACCACGTCCTCGGCCGTCAGCTCGCTGCCATCATGGAACTTCGTGCCGGGCTTCAGCTTGAAGGTCCAGGTCAGGCCGTCGGCCGACACGGTGTGGCTCTCGGCCAGCCAGGGGATCAGCTTGGGCGGGTTGTCGACCCAGCGGTAGAGCCCGTCATAGAAGTTCAGCCTGGTGGCCACGCGGGCCACGTCGAACACGGTGTGCGGGTCCAGGGTGTCGTAGCCGCTGTTGTTGGCGTGGACGTATTTGCCCTGGGCGAGTGCTGCCCCGGGCAGCAAGGCGAGTGCGGCCGCCACCGCGACGATCGAAGCCTTCATCTCCTGTCCTCCTTGTTATGGTGATCGGGAAAGCGGGGTGCAGCCGGGGTCATGCCGCGGCGACAGCCGCCTGCTTGACATGGCGCACGACATCGGCGTGGGTCGCGAACCAGATGCCCGAATGCGCCCGGATGTGCCGGATCAGCGCCTCCAGCAGCGGCAGGCGCGAGCGGTGGCCGATGATGTGCGGGTGCATGGTGAGCTGGAAGATGCCCCCCTCGGCATAGGCCTGGTCGAACTCGGCCGTGAAGATCTCCAGCACCGCCGAGGGCGGCGTGTAGGGGCGCAGCGCGGCGAAGCGGTTCATGTTGAAATAGACCGCATCGTCCCTGATCCATTCGACCGGCAGCTCGACTACGCCCGTCGGCTGGCCGTCCAGCAGCAGCTCGTAGCAGTCGTCATCGGCCATCAGCGAGCTGTCATAGATCAGCCCCATGTCGCGGGTGATGGCCAGCGTATGCGGGCTGAAATCCCAGCTCGGCGTGCGGATGCCGACGGGGCGCTGGCCGCTGATCTTCTCCAGCATGTCGGCGCTGCGCATCTGCAGGTCGCGCTCGGCCGCCTCGGGCAGCACGGAATTGCGCTCGTGGATCCAGCCATGGATGGCGATCTCGTGGCCCTCGGCCACCACCCGGCGCTGCTCGTCGGGATAGAGCATGGCGGCGACGGCGGGCACGTAGAAGCTGGCCGGCACCGAATATTTCGCCAGCAGGTTGAGGATGCGCGGAATGCCCTGGCGCGGGCCATACTGGCCCTGGCTGAGCCGGCCGATCGATTCGCCGCCCTCGCGCAGTTCGCCGGTCTCGTGGTCGCTGTCGAAGGAGATGGCGACGGCGCAGCGCGCGCCGCCCGGCCAGGAGGCCGGCTTCAGCGTGCGGCCGGCGCGCACGCGCTCCACGATCGGCCGCCAGGTCGATTCCGGCCACTGCCAGGGTTCCAGCTTCTCGGGCGCCTTGATCGGTGCGACGGACATGACCCACCTCCTCTGCTTTACGGGAACGGGCTGCCGGAGACGGGCAGCACCTGGCCGGTTATCCATCCGGCATAGTCGGACGCGAAGAACAGCACGGCATGCGCGATGTCCTCGGGCTCGCCCAGGCGGCGCATGGCGATCTTCTCGACCATCGCCTTCTGCCCGGCCTCGCCATAGGACTGCCACTGGCGTTCATAATCGGGGCTGGTGCGCAGGAAGCCGGGGGCGACGGAATTGACCGTGATGCCGTGCGGCCCCAGGTCGTGGGCGAGCTGGCGGGTGAGCCCGACCAGCGCGTGCTTGGCCGAACAGTAGGCCTGGATGCCGGTCAGGCTGGGCTTCAGGCCGGCGCCCGAGGTGATGGTGACGATGCGCCCCGCCCGCCGCCGCTTCATCGCCGGGATCAGCGCCTGCAGCACATTCACCGCGGCGGTGACATTGGCGTCATAGATGTCGCGCCAGGCCTCCGGCTCGACATCCTCGAAGGGAACCGGCGACTGGCCGCGCACGCCGCCGGCTGCATGCACCACCACATCGGCCTCCACACCGGCCAGCAGCGTCTTCACCGCCGCGCGGTCGCCAAGGTCGATGCGGTGCGCCTCAACCCCCGCCAGCTCGACCGGCAGCAGGTCCAGCGCCAGCACCTTGCCGCCGCGCTCGGCAAAGGCCCGGGCGATTCCGCCGCCGATGCCGCGCGCCGCACCCGTCACCACGATGGTGCGGCCTTCGAAGCCGATCAGCATCAGTCGGCCGCCTCGGCCAGCACGCCGCGCAGTTCGGCGAATTCGGCCACCACGGCGCGGAACGCCTCGGCCACCGCCTGGCCCTGCTCGACCCGGTCGAACACCCGGCGCTTCACGAAATAGCGCCAATGGACCGGCAGCCGCCGCAGGCCCGCGTGCAGCGCGTCATAGGCCGCCGGCGTCCACACCCGCTCGAAGGCCTCGCGCCCCGCGTTGTAGCGGAAATGCCCGGCCGGGCGCGGGGCGGCCGCCATCGCCGCGCGGGCCTCTGCCGTCGCCTCGGCATCGACCACGCCGTCGCGGATCACCACGCCATAGTCGGTGCGGGCGCCCTCCACCGTCACCTTGCCCTGGCGCACGTCGAACAGCACGGCCTCCGGGTCGCGCTCCTCCGGCGCGCCCCAGCCCGAGCCGCCGCCGGAATTCACCCGGATCACATCGCCTGGATCCAGCGTCACCACATCGGTGTTGCCGAGATTGACCGGGTTGTTGGAATCCGGATTGCGCCAGAACTCCGAGGTCTTGCCGGCCGCCCCGCCATTGGCGCCCCAGGAGGCGAAGCGCGTGCGGTCGCGGTTGCGGGCAGTGACAACCGAGTTCGGCGAGAACACCTTGAACTCCAGCACCGTCGCCATGCCGCCGCGGGCCTTGCCGGCGCCGCCCGAATCCGGCACCAGCCCATAGCGCAGGATCTTGATCGGCACCTCGACCTCGTTGATCTCGACCGGCGTGTTCTTCAGGAAGCCGTTGTTTGCCCCCGAGCCGTCGGCGCCGTCGCCCATCGCCGAGCCGCCGGCGCCGCCGGTCACCGGGTCGATCGAGGCCATGATCAGGCGGCCGCTGCGGTTGTCGATGGTCTTCACGTTCATGATCGGCCCGCCGCCCGAGGGGCCGGCAGGCAGGCGGTCCGGGCAGGCGGCCTGGAAGGCCCCCATGATCACCCCCTGCAGCCGCCCGCAGGTCATCGAACGCATGCCGACGGCGGCGGGGAACAGCGGGTTGAGGATCGAGCCTTCCTCGACGATGCAGCGGGCCGGCCGGGTGATGCCGCCATTCAGCGGGATGGTCGGGTCGAGGGTGTAGAGGCAGTAGGTGTATCCCACCATCAGCAGGATGTGGCGCGCCGCCCCGCCCGTGGGCACGTTGAGGGAGGACTGGAGCTGCGGGTCGGAGCCGGTGAAGTCCAGCACCGCCTCGTCGCCGCGGATCTTCAGCGTCAGCGCCAGGCGCACCGGCACCCCGCCCGGGGCATCCTCGTCGAGATAGTCGGAGAACGCATAGTCGCCATCGGGGATCGAGGCGATCAGCCGGCGGGCATGCGCCTCGCCCAGGTCCATCAGGTCCTTCACCCCGTCGCGGAAGGTCTCCACGCCGAACTTGGCGATCATCTCGTGGACCTTGCGCTCGCCGGTGTTCATGGCGGCGACCTGGGCCTTCAGGTCGCCCCAGTTCTGCTCGGGCATGCGCACGTTGGTCAGCATCACGTCGAGCAGGGTCTGGTTCAGCACGCCCTGCTCGTAGAGCTTGGCCGGGGGAATGCGGATGCCTTCCTGGTGCACCTCGGTCAGCGCCCGTGACAGGCTGGCCGGCACTGCCCCGCCGACATCGGTGTTGTGGATGTGGCCGACGGCGAAGGCAACGATCTCGCCCTCCCAGAAGATCGGCTTCCACATGTGCAGGTCGGGCGAATGGGTGCAGACATAGCCGCTGTAGGGATCGTTGGTGATGCAGATGTCGCCCGGCCGATAGTCCTTCACCATGCGGATGGCGTTGCCGTAGTCGAGGCCGATGAACCAGGTGGCACCGAGGTCGCGGGGGCTGGCGAAGGTCATGCCATCGGGGGTGGTGAGGCCGGTGGTGAAGTCCTCCGTCTCCTTCACGAAGGTGGAGTGCGCGGTGCGGAACAGGGTGAAGGCCATGCTTTCGGCGGCGGCCTGGGCGTGGTTGTTCAGCACCTGGAGCGTGACCGGATCGATCCGCATGTCTCAGTTCTCCGCCGTCAGCAGCAGGTTCCCGAAGGCGTCGACGCTGCCGGCATAGCCCGCCGGCACGACGCTGGTGGTATCGGCCTGGGCGACCACGCAAGGCCCGGCGAAGCTGTGGCCATGGCGCAGGTCCTGGCGCCGGTAGAGCGGCACCACGGCGGCGGCCCCGTCGAGGTGGACGGCGATCTCTTTCGCCGGCACCGGCGCGCCCTCGACCTTTTCCTGGCGCGGGAAGGCCGGCTGCGGCGAGGCACCCACCACCACCATGCGCAGGCTGATCACCTGGATCGGCGCCGCCGCATCGCTGTGGCCGTAAAGGCGCTCATGCTCGCGGTGGAAGGCCTGGGCCAGGCGGTCGATCTCGCCGGCCACGATCCAGTCCATCTCCAGGGGCACCTCGATCTCGAAGGACTGGCCGAGATAACGCATGTCGGCGGAGGCCAGCAGAGTCGGCCGCTCGCCATAGCCCTGATCCTTGCCGATCCACTCGACCGCGCGGCGGGCGAGGCCGCCGAAGCCGTCCTTGAGCCGCGGCAGGCTTTCCGCCGCCAGCGGATAGTAGGCGGTCTCGATGAAGTCGTTCTTCACGTCGGCGATCAGCCCGCCCAGGGCCGACAGCACGCCGGGCGCAGTCGGGATCAGCACCCGGCGCATGCCAAGCTCGCGCGCCAGCAGCCCGCCCAGCATCGGCCCCGCCCCGCCGAAGGCCAGCAGCGCGAAATCGCGCGGGTCCACGCCCTGGCGCGATCCCAGCTTGCTGACCTCGCGGAACATCCCCGACAGGGCGACGCGGATCACCGCCTCCGCCGCCGCCTCCACGCTGCGCTTCAGCGGGCTGGCGATGGTGGCGATGGCGGCGCGGGCCTTTTCCACATCCACCGTCACCGCCCCATAGCCGAGGTCGCCATGGCCGATGAAGCCCAGCACCGCGAAGGCGTCGGTGATGGTGGGCCTGGTGCCGCCGCGGCCATAGCAGGCCGGGCCCGGCGTGGAGCCGGCGCTTTCCGGCCCGACGGTCAGCACGCCCAGCCCGTCCACCGCGGCGATCGAGCCGCCGCCGTCGCCGATCGAGGTCACCGACACCGTGGGGATGAAGATCGGGAACTCGCCCACCATCTCGCCGGTGCCATAGGAGGGGCGGCCGTCGACGATCACCGCCACATCGGCGCTGGTGCCGCCGATATCCAGGCTCATCACCCGGTCGAGCCCGGCCTGGCGGGCGGCATGGCCTGCCCCGATCACCCCGGCCGCCGTGCCCGACAGCAGCATCTGCACGCAGGCCGCCTTGCCGAGCTCAGCACTCATCACCCCGCCATTGGACTTGGTGACCATCGCCTCCGCCGGTACCCCGGCCCCGGCCAGCGCCGCCTGCAGCGAGCCCAGATAATGGGCGACGCGCGGCTGCACGTAGGAGTGCACAACGGCGGTGGTGGTGCGCTCATACTCGCGGATGATCGGCCAGATGGCGTGCGAGGCGAAGACCGGCAGGTCGGGCGCCCATTTGCCCAGCAGGCAGGTGGCGCGGCGCTCGTGCAGCGGGTTGCGGTAGGCGTGCAGGAAGGACAGCACGATGCCTTCCGCACCCATCGCCCGCGCCGCGGCCAGGGCCTGGCGCAGCGACTCCTCGTCGAGCGGCTCGTCGACGCTGCCATCGGCCCGCAGCCTCTCCTTCACGCCGATCACCCGGTCGCGCGTCACCAGCGGCTGCGGCCGGGCCGACAGCAGGTGGTAGGGATCCGGCATCTTCAGCCGCGCCAGTTCCAGCACATCGACGAAATTCTCGGTGACGAACAGGCAGAGCCGAATGCCCTTGCGCTGGATCACCGCGTTGATGCCGACCGTGGTGCCATGGGTGAAGTAGCTGATCTCTGACGGCTTGATGCCGAAGCGCGCTTCCAGCGCGGCCAGCCCGTCCATCACCTCGCGGCCCGGCTCCGACGGGGTGGACAGCACCTTCAGCGTCTCCAGCCGCCCGCTCGTCTCGTCCAGGGCGCAGAAGTCGGCGAAGGTGCCGCCAATGTCCACGCCGACCCGATAGCCCATCGATCCTTCTCCCTTCAGGCGGCCGCGGCGACCGGGCGATGGCCCAGGCGGCGGCTGAGTTCGGCCGCCCCGGCCTTGACCCCGGCGATCAGGCGGTCGCGGAAAAGCTGGAAGCGCGGCGTCACCGTGGCGACGTCCAGCACCCCGGCGCAGCGGCCGTCACGGTCGAACACGGGGGCCGCCGCACCACAGCCGGCCACCGCGAATTCCTCCTCGATCACGCCATAGCCGTCCTGGCGGATGCGCTTCAGGATGGCGCGGATGGCATCGGGGTCGGTAACGGTCAGCGGCGTATGGGCCACCAGCGGCGTGCGCGCCAGATAGGCATCGACGTCCGCCGGCTCCCAATAGGCCATCATCACCCGGCCCATCACCGTGCAATAGGCGGGGCGCTGGCCCTCGCGGTTGGTGTCGTAGCGGATCTCCGCCTCGCTCACGAGCTTGGCGATCACCTTCACGTCGCCACCGACGCCGCCGACCGCCAGCATCACGGTCTCGCCCAGCTCGCTGCGCATGCGCTCCATGATCGGCCGGGCCATGGCGACCAGCCGACCCTCGGCCCCGCCCACCCAGCTGAAGCCGTCGCGGAACCCGTCGGCCAGCGCGTAACGCTCGGCATCGTCCTGCTGCACATAGCCGCGCGCCACCAGGGTGCGCAGCAGCGCATGCGCGCTGCTCTTGGGATAGCCCAGCGCCGCCACCACCTGGCGCAGCGCCTGCGGCCGCTCGCAACTCGACAGGAACTCAAGAAGTTCGAGCACGCGGACGGCTGATTTGACTTGCCCGTTCACATCCATGAACATCGTTCCCCTTGCAAGACAAGGCTAGAGCCTTCCACAATGCCCCGTCAACGCAGATTCGATTGAGGGAGCCGAACGATGGGCAAGGTGGCGCTGGTGACTGGCGGGGCGCGCGGCATCGGCCGGGGCTGTGCCCTGGCGCTGGCGGAGAAGGGTTTCGATCTGGCGCTGGTCGATCTCCTGGAGCCGGAGATGGAGCGCACCCGCGGCGAGATCGAGGCGCTGGGCCGGGCCTGCGCCACCTACGCCGCCGATGTCGCGTCCTTCTCCCGGGCGGCCGAGGTGGTGGCGGCGGTGAAGGCGCGCTTCGGGCGCATCGACTTCCTGCTGAACAATGCCGGCAAGGCGATGCCGAAGCCGATCCTGGAGATCACGGAGGAGGAGTTCGACCGCACCATCGCCATCAACCTGAAGAGCTGCTTCAACTACATCCACGCCACCGCCCCGGTGATGCTGGCGCAGGGCGGCGGGCGGATCGCCAGCATGTCGTCCCTGAATGCGCACACCGGCGGCGTGACCAGCGCCGTCAGCAAGCACGCCTACGCCGCCGCCAAGGCCGGGATCCTGGGGCTGACGCGGGCGCTGGCGAAGGAGCTCGGCCCCTCGATCCAGATCAACGCCATCTGCCCCGGGGTGATCCAGACCGAGCTCGGCAACAGCCTCACCAAGGCGCGCGGGCCGGAACTGATGAAGGGCATCGCGCTGAACCGTCTGGGCAGCCCTGCGGATGTGGCACAGCTCGTGGTCTTCCTCGCCACCTCCGAACCGTGTTTCATCACCGGACAGGACTTCAAGGTGGATGGCTTCCAGTGGGTGATGTAGGGCCGCGCAGGCGCCCGTTCCGCCGCAGGCGCCGGCGGGCGTACCAGGAGGCGGGTGGGGAGGCCGGGTTCTTTGCCGAAGCTGCTGCCACCCATCCATTCCGCCTCGTCCTGAGCCCGTCGAAGGGCGAGGCGGCCGCACGGACAGTGCCACGCCTCATGGTTCGACGGGCTCACCATGAGGCGACTGGGGGGACGGAGCCTATTGCCAAGGCTGCCCCTACCCTTCCATTCCGCCTCACCCTGAGCCCGTCGAAGGGGGAGGCGGCCGCACGGACGGTGGTGCGCCTCATGGTTCGACGGGCTCACCATGAGGCGACTGGAGGGGCGGTGTCTGTTGCCAACGCTGCCCCCAGCCGCGCACTCCGCCTCGTCCTGAGCCCCTCATCCCGAGGCCGTCGAGGGACGAAGGGCGAGGCGGCCGCACCGGCGGTGCGGCGATGATGAGCTGGCTGCCGGCGCTGCTGGTGACGCTGGCGATGCAGTCGACCACGGCCTTCCTCAACAGGGCGCTGCCGGTGATCGGGCCGGCGATCACCGAGAGTGCCGGCGTCACGCCCGAGCGTATCGGCCATCTGGCCTCGCTCACCTCCTTCGGCACCATGCTGTTCTTCGTGGTCGGCACGCAGCTTCTGAAGCGCTATGGCCCGGTCCGCCTGCTGCAGGTGGGAGCGAGCCTCGCCGGCCTGTCGATGATGCTGGGGCTGGGCGGCTGGTGGGGCGGCTTCCTGGTCACGGCCCTGTGCATCGGCCTCGGCTATGGCCCCTCTGCGCCGGCCGGCAGCGACATCCTGGCCCGCCACGCGCCGCGCCACCGCCGCTCGCTGGTGTTCTCGATCAAGCAGGCGGGCGTGCCGCTGGGCGGTGCCCTGGCCGGGCTGATCCTGGCCCCGGTGATCGCGCTTGCCGGCTGGCAGGCGGCGCTGGTGGTGGGGGCCATCCTGCCGGCGCTGGTGGCGGTCGCGGTGCAGCCCTGGCGCCCCGCCATCGACGCCAGCCGCGATCCCGCCGCCCCGATCGGCCCGGCCACGCTGTTCGCCTGGGCCAACCTGTCGGCCCCGTTCCGGGCATTGCTGCTGCCGGGCATCGCCGGCATCAGCTATGCCGGCTTCTGCTTCGCGGTGGCACAGGGCGCGCTGCTGACCTTCTTCGTGACCTTCCTGACCGAGCATGTCGGCTATTCGCTGGTCGCCGCCGCCAGCCTGTTCGCGCTGATGCAGGCGCTGGGCGTGGTCAGCCGGGTGGCGGTCGGCTGGATTGCCGATGTCGTGGGGTCGGCGCGGATCACGCTGCTGTTGCTGGCGGTGGCCTCGGCCGCGCTGATGGCGGCGGTGGCGATGATCGGGCCGCAGTGGCCGCCGATGGCGGTCCTGGCGGTGGCCGCGGTGGCCGGGGTGGCGGTGGCGAGCTGGAACGGGGTGTACCTGTCGGAGATCGCCAGCCTGGCCCCGCCCGACAAGGTGGGCGAGGCGACGGCCGGATCGACCTTCGTCACCTTCGCCGGCTATGTCATCTGCCCCAGCGCCGTCGCCCTGGTGGTGGGGGCGACCGGCGACTACGCCATCGGCTTCCTTGCCGCTGCCGCCTTTCCGGCCTCGGCGGCGGTGGCGCTCTGGCTACGGCGCTGAGCCGGCGAGATCGGCGACCGGCGCCGCCAGGCGGTGGCGCAGCAGCAGGATGTCGTAGTCGCTGAACAGGGCGAACAGACGCAGGTAGTCGGCCACGAAGGCGCTGCCGTCGAGCCCGGGTTCGGCCGCCAGCGCCGCCATGATCATCTCGGCCAGGCTCTGCCGGCCGTCGAGCTGGCGGAACACGGCGGCGGTCGTGGCCGCCGGCTGGAAGGCGATCGAGACCGGCATGTCCAGCGCGATCTCCAGGCGCACCGGCGACAGCCGATCCTGCGCCAGCCGCGCCAGCACGATGTCGCGCAGCCGCGCCTGCGCGGCCGGGAACCAGAAGGGCACCATCGCCGGGTCCTCCGGCCGGGCGGGCTGCGGCGGCCCCTTGGTGGCCAGCAGCGAATGCTTGATGACATGGCCGGAGATCAACTCGCCGATGCGCCGGCGCACCGGCGCCGGCAGCGCCGCGATGGCCGGCTCGGCGAGGAAGGTCTCCGGCCGGTAGTGCTGGCGATAGACCGGGCTGGTGAAGGCCGCGAGCGCCAGGCCCTGGCGTTCCAGCATGGCCTCCAGGGCATCGATGCCGAAGGCCCGGTCGCGGGCGTGCAGCAGCAGGTCGACCAGCCCCGCATCGCCCATTGCCCGGCCGCGGGTTTCGGCAAGCTCGGTGAAACGGTCGCGGTGGGCGTGGAAGAAATTGCTGGCCGGCAGTGCCGCCAGGGTGGCGCGCGCCAGCGGCACGCGCTCGGCCAGCGGCAGATCGCCCCCGATCAGCCGCAGCAGTTCCTGCATCGGATAGACGGTGACCCGGCCCCAGTCGGCATAGACCATCAGCGCCAGCGCGCCGCCCGGCCGCAGCACCGCCGCCAGCGCCGCCAGGCCCGCCTCGGGGTCGTCGAGATGATGGATGACGCCCGAGCAGTTCACATAGTCGAAGGGGCCGAGGCCCAGGCGGGGCAGGTCGATGAGGCTGCCGGTCAGGAAGGTGATGTTGGCAAGGCCGCGCACCGCCGCCCGGGCCTCGGCGATGGCCCGGCTGGCGGCGCTGAGGTCGATGTAGGTGACCTGCCCGCGGCCGCGAAGCTGCTCGGCCAGGTAGATCGCGGCATCGCCGGTGCCGCCGCCGGCGACCAGCGCCCGGAAGCCCTGGAACCCCTCCCGCCCGCCGAAGCAGTAGTGGTTCACGCGGGCAAGCGCATCGTCCTCGGTCGCCAGCAGCCGCCGCCGCTCCTCCTCCGGGTCGCGCGGCGGGTAGGGGAAGCCCTCGTACTGGCCGCGGACGACGGCATCGGCCTCAGTGGATGTCATCGGCCCGGGCATAGGCGGCACGCAGGGCCGCCACGCTGAAGCCGGCGGCCCGCGCCTCCTTCAGCACCTCGGCCTCCTGGCGGGCGATCTTCTCGGCGGCCGCCGGCAGATCGCGCGCCGCCTCGGCCGGGATCACCACGGCGCCGTGCCGGTCGGCGTGGATCAGGTCGCCATCGCCCACCGCCATGCCGTGCACGTTCACCCGGCCGCCGAAATCCACCACATGGACGAACGCATGGCTGGGGCAGATCTTGCCGCCGAGAAGCTGGAAGCCCGGGGCCATCTGGGGCAGGTCGCGGAAACTGCCATTGGTGACGCAGCCCAGGCAGCCCAGCCCCTTGTGGACCGCCGTATTCACCTCGCCCCAGAAGGCGCCGGTGCCGGGCACATAGTCCAGGTCCTGGATCACCACGATCGACGGGCGCGGACCGCCGCTCTCGACATAGGCGTAATAGGCGAGGCGCCGGTCGCGGGCCGCCTGGCCCTTCAGGGGCGACGGCTCGGCGGCGCGGATGGTGACGGTGCGCGCATAGCCCACCATCGGCGCCAGATCGGGATGGGCCACCTGGAAGGTGTCGACGGTGAAGCCATGCCCGCGGCGGGCCGGCACCACCACCTCAAGGGCGTTGCAGATGGTGGGCGTGTCATAGGCGGCGAGCGCGGCGAGATCGGCGTCGGTCAGGGTCGTCATGGGTCCTCCCAGGTGATTTCGGTCACGGCGGTGACGGGGCCGGACTCCTCCCAGCCTTGCACGATCAGGCGGCGGCGCGCGAGATCGACTTCAAGGGCCAGCCGGGTGCCAGGGTTGACGATCGGCGGCGCAAGCCAGGACAGCCCGGCGGCGCCGGCCGCCATCGCGGCCCGCAGCGCCGCCAGCCGTTCGGCCGGCAGGTAGCTGGCGGGCGCCCCGGGCAGGGCCGACTGCCACAGGTTGGTGGCGCACTGGGCGCCGTCATGCCGCACGGCGCGGTCGCGGCTGCGCTCGATCATCACCGCCCCGCCGGGGGCGGCGAGGCAGAAGATCGCCGGCTTCGCCAGCGGCGTGCCGGTCAGAAGCTCGACCGCCGCCCCGGCATCCGCGCAGGTTTCGAACACCCGGCGCAGCAGCAGCAGCGGCGGCTCGCCCGCCCCCGCCAGCAGGCGCAGCTTGGCCACCGGCCAAGCGATGTCGGGCGCCTGGTTGAGGGCGATGGCAAAGCGCCCCGGCGCCACCCCCTGGACGCAGCCGACAAAGCCCGGCCAGGTGAGATTCAGCCAGCGCCCGGCCGGTGCATCGGCCCAGGCCGCGACCAGGTTCAGCCCCAGCCCGGGCAGCTTCCAGTCGAGCACCCGGTGCAGGGTGCCGGCCGGCGCCACCGCGGTCGAGCAGCCCCATTCGTAGGAGAGGTTCAGGAGATGCGCGCCCGGCCGCCCGAGCAGCGCGGCCACCGCCTCGATCTCGTCGAGATGGGCAAGGCCGCGCCGGCGCGCCCAGTGCCGTGACAGGAGGTCGCCGAGTACCAGGCCGGGCAGGCTGTAACTCGCCCGCGCCCGCTGCCAGAGATCGGCCATCCGCGCCGGCTCGCGGCGGGCCAGCGCGGCGAAGCCGTCACGGCCGAGCTCGATCACCGGCACGGCGGGCGCCGCCACCGGCATCGCCTCCAGCGCCCTGCCCGCTACTGCAGCACGCGATGCTGATGCACCGGAATGCTCTGGCGGACCCTCCGAAGGTAGCCGAGGTCGATGCGCGCGGTGGCGAAGCCGATGCCCTCCTGGGCCTGGGTCAGCACATGGCCCCAGGGATCGACGATCATCGAATGGCCCCAGTTCACGCGGGTGTCGTTGCCGGCGGGGAAGCTGCCGGTCTGGGCGGCTGCGCAGACATAGGTCTGGGTCTCGATCGCCCGGGCGCGCAGCAACACCTCCCAATGGTCCTTGCCGGTCTGCAGCGTGAAGGCGGCCGGCACCATCACCACCTGCGCGCCCTTCTCCGCCAGCCTGCGATAGAGTTCGGCAAAGCGGATGTCATAGCAGATGGAGCAGCCCACCTTCACGCCATCGGCCTCGTAGACGACGATCTCGTCGCCGGCGCCGACCACCGCGGATTCCCGATATTCCTTGCCGTCGGGGGTGACCACGTCGAACAGGTGGATCTTGCGGTAGCGGGCGATCTCGTTGCCGGCGCGGTCGAAGGCGACGGTGGTGTTGTAGAGCTTGTCGGCGCCCTGCTCGTGGAAGCTGCCGCCATGCAGGAAGATGCCATGGGTGCGGGCCATGTCGGCGAGCGCCCGATAGGCATCCGCCTCGCGCAGCGGCTGCGCGGCGGCCCGCCGCTCGGCCGCGGTGCCGCCCTGGAAGGCGAACACCTCGGGCAGCACCACCAGGTCCGGCCGGTCCGCGCGCACCGCCTCGGCCACCAGCCGGCGGGC
>CAZEQG010000003.1:13850-27322 GCA_964514295.1 uncultured Alphaproteobacteria bacterium | reverse complement strand
CCGCGGCCGGCAGGGCCGGCTCGCAGCGCCGGTCCAGCCGCCAGTGGCCGGCCACCTCGGCCAGCCCGCCATAGAGGCCGGCGCCGATGCCGGCGAGATAGGCGGCGCCGAGCGCCGTGGTCTCGATCACCGCCGGGCGCTCCACCGGCACCCCCACCAGATCGGCCAGCCGCTGCAGCAGCCAGTCATTGGCCACCATGCCGCCATCCACCTTCAGCCGCGCCACCGGCGCCCCGGCATCGGCGGCCATCGCCTGCATCAAGTCGCGGGTCTGCCAGCACACGGCATCCAGCGTCGCCCGCACGATCTCGGCGATGCCGGTGTCGCGGGTCAGGCCCAGGATGGCGCCGCGGGCATGCGGATCCCAGTAGGGTGCGCCAAGGCCGGTGAAGGCCGGCACCAGATAGACGCCCGAAGGCCGCGCGGCGGCGGCCAGGCCGGCCGTCTCGGCGGCGCTGCGGAACAGGCGCAGCCCGTCGCGCAGCCACTGCACCGCCGCCCCGGCGACGAAGATAGAGCCTTCGAGCGCATAGGTGGTGTGCCCGCCGAGCCGCCACGCCACGGTCGACAGCAGCTTGTGGCGCGACTGCACCAGGCGCCCGCCGGTGTTGAGCACGGCAAAGCAGCCGGTGCCATAGGTCGACTTCACCTCCCCCTCGGCAAAGCAGGCCTGGCCGATGGTGGCGGCCTGCTGGTCGCCGGCGATGCCGGTGATCGGCACGGCCTGGCCGAAGACGCCGGGCTCGCAGCGGCCGAACTGGCCGGCGCAGTCCAGCACCTCCGGCAGCATGCCGGGCGGCACGCCGAACAGCGCGCACAGCTCCTCGTCCCATTGCTGGCGGGCGATGTCGAACAGGCTGGTGCGGCTGGCATTGCTGGCATCGGTGGCGTGGACCCGGCCACCCGTCAGCCGCCACAGCAGGAAGCTGTCGATGGTGCCGCAGGCCAGCAGCCCTTCGGCCGCGGCGGCGCGGGCCCCGGGCACATGGTCCAGGATCCAGGCGATCTTGGTGGCCGAGAAATAGGGGTCCAGCAGCAGCCCGGTGCGCGCCGACACCATCGCCTCATGGCCGGCCTCGCGCAGCGCGGCGGTGGCGGCGGCGGTGCGGCGGTCCTGCCAGACGATGGCGGGATGGATCGGCCGGCCCGTCGCGCGTTCCCACACCACCACGGTCTCGCGCTGGTTGGTGATGCCGATGGCCGCCGGAACGGCATCGGCACGGGCCAGCGCCTCGCGGCAGACCGCAACCGTATCGGCCCAGATGCGCTCAGGGTCGTGCTCGACCCAGCCCTCGGCCGGGAAGGACTGCGGCAGCTCGCGCTGGGCCGAGGCGCGGATGGCGCCATCGGCCGCGAACAGGATCGCGCGCGTGCTGGTGGTGCCCTGATCGATCGCCAGAATGCCGGTCATCTCTTGTCCTTCCTCCCGTGCCGGGCTTGTGCTTTTCTCGCCCATCCTGTCCGTCTCGGCGATCCTAGCCTTGTCCAAGCCATACGACATCCTGATCATCGGCGGCGGCATCAACGGCTGCGGCATCGCGCGGGATGCCGCGGGGCGTGGCCTGAAGGTGCTGCTGGTGGAGAAGGACGATCTGGCCGCCCACACCTCCTCGGCCTCGTCCAAGCTGATCCATGGCGGGCTGAGATATCTGGAGCACTACGAGTTCCGCCTGGTGCGCGAGGCGCTGGCCGAGCGCGAGGTGCTGCTGGCCGCGGCCCCGCACATCATCTGGCCGATGACCTTCGTGCTGCCGCATGATCCCTCGATGCGCCCCTCCTGGCTGCTACGGCTGGGGCTGTTCCTCTACGACCATATCGGCGGCCGGCGCACGCTGCCGGGCAGCCGCGCGGTCGAGCTGTCGGGCATGGGGCTGCTGCCCGGCTGGCGGCGCGGCTTCACCTATGCCGATTGCTGGGTGGATGACGCGCGGCTGGTGGCGCTCTGCGCCGTCGATGCGGCCGAGCGCGGGGCCGAGATCGCCACCCGCACCGCCTGCCTGTCGGCCCGCCGCGGCGAGGGGCTTTGGCAGGCGGCGCTGTCCGACGGCCGCAATGTCGCCGCCCGCGCCCTGGTGAACGCGGCCGGTCCCTGGGCCGGCCAGGTGCTGCACCGGGTGACCGGCACCCGCAATGCCAGTCCGGTGCGCCTCGTCAAGGGCAGCCACATCGTGCTGCCGCGCCTCTATCCGGGCGACCATGCCTTCATCCTGCAGAACGACGACCGCCGTATCGTCTTTGCCATCCCCTATGAGGGCCGCTTCACCCTGGTCGGCACCACCGATGTGCCGGTCGAAGGGGAGCCGGGAGCGGCGGCGATCGACGCGGCCGAGCGCGACTACCTGCTGCGGGTGGTCGAGCGCTACTTCGGCGGCGGGCACGGGGCGGGCGATGTCGTGTGGTCCTATTCCGGGCTCAGGCCGCTGTTCGACGATGGCAGCGCCGACCCGTCGGCGGTCACCCGCGACTATGTGCTGGAGCTGGAGGCGGGCGAGGGGCAGGCGCCGCTGCTGTCGGTGTTCGGTGGCAAGATCACCACCTTCCGACGCCTGGCGGAGGAGGCGCTGGGCCGGCTGCGGCCGCTCATCGGCGGCGGCGGGGACTGGACGCGCACGGCGGTGCTGCCGGGCGGCGACATCGGCGATTTCGCCACCTTCGCGGCGGAGATGGCGCGGCGCTATCCCTTCCTGCCGCAGATCGGCCGGCTGGCGCGGGCCTATGGCAGCCGGGCCGCGCGCTTTCTTGACGGCGCAAGGCACGCCGCCGACCTCGGCGAGGATTATGGCGGCGGGCTGACGGAGGCGGAGGTGGATTACCTGGTGCGCAACGAATGGGCGCGCACGGCCGAGGATGTGCTGTGGCGGCGCTCCAAGCTCGGCCTGCACGTGCCCGCCGGCACCGCCGCGCGCCTGGCGGAGCGGCTGACATGAGCGGGGATGCCGGCGACTACCGCTTCTGGACGGATGTCAGCATCCGGTTCTCCGACATGGATGCCCTCGGCCACCTGAACAACGTCGCCTATGCCGCCTATTGCGAGGCCGGGCGGGTGGAGTTCATCCAGTCCCCCGGCCTGTCGGCGCAGCGCAGCCATGGCTGGGCGATCGTGCGCCTGCAGATCGAGTTCCGCCGGGAGGCCGCCTTTCCCGGCGTCATCCGCATCGGCACCAGGCTGCTGCGGCTCGGCACTTCCTCGATGACGCTGGGGCAGGGCCTGTTCAAGGACGGCGCCTGCCTGGCCACGGCCGAAGGCACGGTCGTGCGCTTCGACCTCGACGCCCGCCGCGCCGTGCCGATCGAGGATGGCCTGCGGGCGCACTACGAAAAGATGAGCACGGAGGGAAAGTCATGAAGGTGGTGATCACTGGCGGCGCCGGTTTCCTTGGCCGCCGGCTCGGCCTCGAACTGCTGCGGCGCGGCCGGCTGACCGGCCCCTCGGGGCGCGAGGAGGCGGTGGAGCGCGTGGTGCTGTTCGATGTGGTGCCGGCCGAGCAGATCCCCGAGGGCGACAACCGCCTGGAGGTGCGCGTCGGCGATGTCGCCGACCGTGCGCAGATGCGCGACCTGATCGATGCCGGCACCGGCTCGGTGTTCCACTTTGCCGGCGTGGTCAGCGCCGGGGCGGAGGCCGATTTCGACCTCGGCTACCGGGTCAATCTCGACGGCACCCTGGCGGTGCTGGAGGCGGCCCGCGCGCTCGAACGTCCGGCCCGGCTTGTGTTCACCAGCTCGCTTGCGACCTATGGCGGCGACTATGCCAGCGGCCTGGTCGGCGACGCCACGCCGCTGACGCCGCAGACCTCCTACGGCACCCAGAAGGCGATCGGCGAGCTGCTGGTCAACGACTATGCCCGCAAGGGCTTCGTCGATGGCCGCTCGCTGCGCCTGCCTACCATCTTCGTGCGGCCGGGCAAGCCCAACAAGGCGGCCTCGACCTTCTTCTCCTCGATCGTGCGCGATCCCCTTCAGGGCGAGGAGGCGGTGTGCCCGGTCGACGACACCGTGTCGATGGCGGTGCTGTCGCCGCGCAAGGCCGTGGAAGCCTTCATCCACGCCCATGAGCTGCCCGGTGCCGCCTGGGGGGCCTATCGCGGCTGCATGCTGCCCTCGATCACCGTATCGGTGCAGGAGGCGCTGGCAGCGGTGGAGAAGCTGGGCGGGGCAGCGGCCCGCGCCCGGGTGCGCTTCGAGCCCGACCCGCTGATCCGCCGCATCGTCGCCGGCTGGCCGCAGGGCACCAGCCACGCCAAGGCCCTGAAGCTCGGCTTCAGCCACGATGAGGACGCCGAGGCGATCGTGCGCGCCTTCATCGAGGACGACATGGTGAAAAAGGCGTAAGCTTGCCGCCGGCCGTGCAGTTTCCGATATCCCGGGTGATGGTGGAGGCTGAGAGATGGAAGCGCCAAAGCTGGACTTCGTCGGCGAAAGCATCCTCGCAAACCAGAAGGCATCGGAGACCGCACGCAGTGTGGTCGCTACCCTGATCGACCTGATCGACAGGGAAACGGACCCCGACAAGAAGCAGGCGCTGGACAAGGCGGCGCGCGAACTTCTCGACCTGGCACGCTCGGCCAATTCGGCCGTGTCGGCCGCTGTGAGCCGGACGCTGAAAGGTGGCTGAGGATCTGCGGGCGGCGCTCGCCCAGGTCGGCGCCGAAGCCCAGCCGACCCCCTCCGCCCAGGATGTCGCCGCACGCTATCTGAACGACAAGAACCGGCGGGAGGACCGGATAAGGTCCTGGATCACCCTGCTGGTGATCGGCCTCTACGGCATTTGCGTCGCGACTGCACTCGGCTTCGTGGTGCTGTCTGCCGGGACCGGCGACGCGCCAAGCTGGGGTGATCGCAGCCGGATCGCGATCGAGGTGGTGACGACCTTCGTGATGCCGATCGTCACCCTGGTGCTGGGCTATTATTTCGGCTCGAAGCAGAGCGCGGGCAACGGGGCCTGACGGGAGGGCCGCGGCGGCCGTCATCGTGTTTGCCCTCCGCGCCCGCCCTGCTAACATCCGCCGGCCCGCCCGCGATATCCAATCCCAGAGGTTCAGATGCCTGATTCCGCCAAGCCGACCGTGCTGCTGGTCGGCAACGTCTATCCCGGCACCCGCAGGAAGATGGAGGCGGCCTATGATTTCCACGCCCTGTCGGAGGCGGCCGACCGGGCGGCCAAGCTGGCCGAGGTGGCGCCGCGCTGCCGGGCGATCCTGACTGCCGGCCATGGCGGGGCCGATGGCGCGCTGATGGATGCGCTGCCCAATCTGGGCATCATCGCGAATTTCGGCGTCGGCTATGATTCGGTCGATGTGGCGGCGGCCAAGGCCCGCGGCATCCGGGTCACGAACACGCCCGACGTGCTGACCGACGAGGTCGCCGATCTGGCCATGGCCCTGCTGCTGGCCACGGTGCGCCGGGTCCCCCAGGGCGACCGCTATGTGCGCTCCGGCGCCTGGCTGAAGGGGCCGGCGCCCTTCACCCCGACCCTGATCGGCAAGACCATGGGTGTCCTTGGCCTGGGGCGCATCGGCAAGGCGATCGCCCGGCGGGCCGAGGCGTTCGGCGTGAAGATCGCCTATTTCGGCCGGTCGCGGCAGGATGTGCCGTACCCCTATTATGCCGACCTCACCGCCATGGCGCGCGACGTCGACATCCTGATGATCGTGGCCCCCGGCGGGCCGGAGACCCGCAACATCGTGAACCGTGGCGTGATCGAGGCGCTGGGGCCGCAGGGCACGCTGATCAACGTGGCGCGCGGCTCGCTGGTCGACGAGCCGGCCCTGATCGCCGCCCTGAAGGATGGCCGCCTGGGCGCCGCCGGGCTGGACGTCTTTGCCGACGAGCCGCGGGTGCCCGATGGGCTGCTGGCCCTGCAGGACAATGTGGTGTTCCTGCCCCATATGGGCAGCGCCACGCACGAGACGCGCGGCGCCATGGGCGACCTGGCGCTGGCCAATATCGACGCGTTCCTGGCCGGCATGCCGCTGCTGACCGAGGTGCCGGAGACGCGCTAGGGTCGCGGGGCGCGCCTATCCGCGCTGGCAGGCGGTGGTGGGCGGGTGGATGTCGCCCCAGGGGGTGCTGACCGCCTGGGCGGTGGTCAGCGCGCAGGCCAGCCGCGCCGTGCGGCTCAGCACGGGATCGCGCGGGCTGGGCGCGATCGCCACGAAATACTCGGGATCATAGACCGCGATCGACAGCCGCGCGTCGGGCCGCGGCGGATCGGCCAGCGGCAGGCGGAAGCGGTAGACCACGATGTCGCCCTGGACCCAGGCATGGAAGGCGGTTTCGCCGGCGAATTCCTGCGCCTCGCCGCCATCCCAGCGGGCGGACACGAAGTAATTGTATTCCTTCAGATTGCCGAAGGCCTTGCGGCGGATCTCGAGCTGCTCGGCATCGGAGAAGCCGATGCCCTTGCCCTTCTTGAAGCGGGTCAGCACGAAATCGGAGAAATCGCGATCGAAGCTCCATTCCAGCTCGACGGCGAGCCTTCCCTGATCCTCGACCAGCACGACACGGCTTTCCACCCACACATGCGGGTGCGCCGCCGCCGGGGCAGCGGCCGCGATCGCAAGGAAACCCGCCAGAAGCAGCCCTCCCAGCCGCCTCATGGCGTGGCCAAGAACAGGCTGGAGGTCTGCGGCCGGCCGGTGAACGGGTTGGTCAAGGCGCAGCCGCACAGCGGGCAGCGGTTGGCCGCCACCATCGCCGCCGTCTCGGCGGGGGCCGTGCCGGCCTTCACCTCGGCCAGGATGCGGCGCAGGCTTTCGTCATGCGCGGCGGTGGCGATGCAGGCATTGGCCGGCGCGGCAGCAGCTCCGCCGGCGGCGGCGGCCCCGGTCAGCAGCGCCGCCGCGGCCAGCAGCAGGTCTCGACGGTCGACATGGCGTTCGGTCATGTGATCCTCGGCGGTTCCGGTCCGAATTGATGGAAATCTAACATTTCCGGGCGCCGCTTGCCAACCGGGCGATGCCTGTCCCGGGGCGCCCACAACGCGATGTTCCGGGCGGCGGGGGACGGCCGAGCTTGTGATGGCACCCTGCAGACTGCTATGAGCATGAGTCCTGTTGCAATTGCTCACGCTTGGAGTCCGCCATGGCGGCGAAATGGTCACCGGATAGCTGGCGCACGAAACCTGTCCAGCAGGTTCCGTCCTACCCTGACCGCGCGGCGCTGGACGCCGCCGAGCAGGAGCTGCGCAACTATCCCCCGCTGGTCTTTGCGGGCGAGGCGCGGCGGCTGAAGAAGGCGCTGGCGCAGGTGGCCGAGGGCAAGGCGTTTCTGCTCCAGGGCGGCGACTGCGCCGAGAGCTTCAAGGAATTCCACCCCAACAACATCCGCGACACCTTCAAGGTACTGCTGCAGATGGCCGTGGTGCTGACCTTCGGGGCCGCCATGCCGGTGGTGAAGCTGGGCCGGCTGGCCGGCCAGTTCGCCAAGCCGCGCTCGGCCCCGACCGAGCAGATCGGTGCGGTCGAGCTGCCGAGCTACCGCGGCGACATCATCAATGGCCCCGAATTCACCGAGGAGGGGCGCACCCCCGATCCGCGGCGCATGGTGCGGGCCTACAACCAGTCGGCTGCGACGCTGAACCTGCTGCGCGCCTTCGCCCAGGGCGGCTATGCCGACCTGCACCAGGTGCACCGCTGGACGCTGGGCTTCGTGGACCGTAGCCCCGCGGAGGAGCGATACCGTGCCTTGGCCGACCGAATCGCCGAATGCCTGGACTTCATGGCCGCCTGCGGCCTGACGGCGGAGACCACGCCGCAGATCCGGGAGACCGAGTTCTACACCTCCCACGAGGCGCTGCTGCTGGGCTATGAGCAGGCGCTGACCCGGGTCGACAGCACCACGGGCGATTGGTACGACTGCTCGGCCCACTTCCTGTGGATCGGCGACCGCACCCGCCAGCCGGACGGCGCCCATGTCGAGTTCCTGCGGGGCGTGAAGAACCCGATCGGCTTCAAGTGCGGGCCGAGCCTGTCGGTCGATGACACGCTGCGCCTGATCGCCCTGCTGAACCCGGAGAACGAGCCCGGCCGCATCACCCTGATCGCGCGCATGGGTGCCGATCAGGTGCTGACGAAGCTGCCGCCGCTGGTCCGGGCGGTGCGGCGCGAGGGGCTGGAGGTGGTGTGGTCGACCGATCCGATGCATGGCAACACGATCAAGTCGACCACCGGCTACAAGACCCGCCGCTTCGATGCCATCCTGCGCGAGGTGCGGGGCTTCTTCGACGTGCACCAGGCCGAAGGCAGCCATGCCGGCGGCATCCATGTCGAGATGACCGGGCAGGAGGTCACGGAATGCGTGGGCGGCGCCCAGGCGATCACCGATGAGGACCTGTCGGACCGCTACCACACCCATTGCGATCCGCGGCTCAATGCCTCCCAGGCGCTGGAGCTTGCCTTCCTGGTGGCCGAGGAGCTTAAGGCCCAGCGGTTGAAGGAGGCTCAGCGACTGACAGCGTGACGCCGCCGCGCGACCGGCGTAGGATGCCGCCATGAGCACGACCTTCCCGACCAGGCGCGACCCGCCGACGGAGGAGCCGGTCGACATCCTGCGCCGGCTCGAGCCGATGCTTGTGCAGGTGGTCGAGGAGCAGCGGCGGCTGGGCGATGAACAGCGGCGGCTGGGCGATGAGATCCGGCGGGTCGAGGGCAAGGTGGACGAGGTGGCGGCCCATGTGCGCAAGCTGGACGGCGATGTCATGCGCATCGATGCCCAGCTCTCCGCCCGGCCGACGCTGTGGCAGCTGCTGACCGCGATCATCGGGGTCTATGCGGCGATCACGGCACTGGGCACCTATCTCGCCGGCCTGCTGCTGAGGGGGCTCTAGCCCGTCCCTGGCATGGATGCCGATCGGCCCCTGACGCGGCGCGGCGCCGCCGAGTATCCGGAAGGCGAGGATATCGCACGCTGGACTGACCAGTATTTCCTGCGCACCAAGGCGATCGTGCGCCGCTATGGTGACCAGCAGGTCACCTATGCGGTATTCATGCGCCGGCCGGTCACCTTTGCGCCGAAGCTGGCGGTCGACTGGCTGCGCCGGGTGATGGAGCAGCGCGGCGCCCCCGTAACCATCGACATGCGCTACCGCGAAGGTGCCTGGGTCGGTGCGGGCGAGCCGATGATGCGGATCACCGGCTCGCTGGCCCATCTGGTCGATCTGGAAACCCTGTTCCTGCAGAAGCTGGGGGCGGCCTGCGTGGCTGCCTACAACGCCTACACCATGTGCGTGGACCTGCCGCGCACCGCCTTCCTGGCCATGGACGCGCGCCACTGCGCCGGCACCGAGATGGCCGAGCTGATGGCCTATGCCGCCAGCGTCGGCTCCGACAAGGCCAAGGCCAAGGTCGGCGCCGTCGGCTTCATCGGCAATGCCACCCACGCCACGGCGCATTATTTCGGCCGCACGACCGGGCTCGGCACCATGCCGCACGCCCTGATCGGCTATGCCGGATCGACCCTGCGCGCGGCCGAGATGTTCCAGGAGACCTTCCCGGAGGAGAACCTGACCGTGCTGGCCGATTATTTCGGCCAGGAGGTGACCGATTCCCTCGCCGTCTGCCGGCGCTTTCCCGATCTTGCCGCCGCCGGGCGGCTGGCCGTGCGCCTCGATACCCATGGCGGGCGCTATGTCGAGGGGCTGGATGTCGGCTCCAGCTATGCCGTGCTGGAGCGCAACGTGCCGCAGTCCATCCGCGGCTATCGCAGCGAGCAGGAGCTGCGCTACCTGATCGGCACCGGCGTTTCCGCCGCCGCCGTGTGGCTGATGCGCGAGACTCTGGACCGCGAGGGCTTCCCGGCCGTTAAGATCGTCGGCTCCAGCGGCTTCGGCCCGGCCAAGTGCCGGATGATGGCGCTGGCCAATGCCCCGCTCGACGTGGTCGGCACCGGCAGCTACCTGCCGGAGAACTGGAACGAGACCTATGCCACGGCCGATATCATCGCCTATGACGGGCGCGAGATGGTGAAGGTGGGGCGCGAGTTCCTGCTGCGCCGCCAGGGCGCAGCCCCCGCGCCTGCCGATGGCGCCGCTTCGTGAGCGACCTGCCGCTCGACACCGTTCTCGACCAGCTCACGACATTCCTGCGCGACCTGATCGCCGACAGCCTTGGCCGCGAGGCGTCGCCGGCCACGCTCGGCATCCTGGCCGACGCCGCCCGCGAGGCGATCGACGGGGTGACCGCCGAGCTGACCCGCGCCATCCCGCCGCCGCGCCCGCTGGCCTGCCGGTCGGGCTGCACCCATTGCTGCCGGCTGCCGGTGGTGACCGACCCGCTGACCGTGCTGAGCCTCGCCGCCCATATCCGGCGCAGCTGGAGCGCGGCCGAGATCGCCGGCCTCCTCGACCGGGTGCGCGCCTATCTCCAGGTGCTGGCCCAGGGATCGGTGGGTGGCGAGCCGCGGCCACTGTGTCCGCTGCTGGTCGATGGCGCCTGCAGCGCCTATGCCCATCGGCCGCTGATCTGCCGCTCCTTCAATGCCTTCGACGCCGGTCAGTGCGAGGACGCCTTCACCCGCGGCCGGCAGGAGCGCAAGGTCGACACCTACATGGTGCCGATCGAGGTGGGGGCCGCCCTGTCGCGGGGCCTGCGTGCCGGGCTGCAGCGCATCGGCTTTCCGGACGAGGAGCTGGAGCTGGCGCCGGCCCTGGCGCTTGCCCTGTCGCGCGACGACGCGGCCGAGGCATGGCTCGCCGGCGAGCCGGTTTTCGCCACCGCCGTGATCGCCGTCGAGGCGCGGCTGCGCCAGGCGCCGAACCGCTGAGCCGGCCGGCCGGTTGACAGCCGGGTGTCCCCCGCCCAAAGGTGCCCTCATGACTGACAGACTGTCGATCGCCCTCGCCCAGCTCGATCCCATGGTCGGCGACATCGCGGGCAATGCCGAACGCCTGCGCCGCGCCCGGGCCGAGGCTGCCGCCGCCGGCGCCGACCTGGTACTGACGCCCGAGCTGTTCCTGTCCGGCTATCCGCCAGACGACCTGGTGCTGAAGCCGGCCTTCACCGCCGGGCTGCGGGCCGCCGCCGAGGCGCTGGCGGCGGAGACCGCCGATGGCGGCCCCGGCCTGCTGGTCGGCCTGCCCTGGGCGGAGAACGGCCATGTCTACAACGCCGTCGCCCTGATGGATGGCGGGCGCATCCAGGGGCTGCGCTTCAAGGTGGACCTGCCGAACTACGGCGTGTTCGACGAGAAGCGGGTGTTCGCGGCCGGGCCGATGCCGGGGCCGCTGGCCTTCCGCGGCGTGCGGATCGGCGTGCCGATCTGCGAGGACATCTGGACGCCGGATGTGGTTGAGTGCCTGGAGGAATCCGGGGCCGAGCTGCTGCTGGTGCCGAATGGCAGCCCCTTCGAGCAGGACAAGCCGGACGAGCGGCTGAACGCGGTGGCGGTGCCGCGGGTGGTCGAGAGCGGGCTGCCACTTGCCTATGTGAACCAGGTCGGCGGCCAGGACGAGATGGTCTATGACGGCGCCTCCTTCGTGCTCAACGCCGACCGCACGCTTGCCGTGCAGGCGCCGGCCTGGCAGGAGGGCGTGGTGCTGACCGACTGGCGGCGGATGAACGATGGCTGGCGCTGCCTGCCGCGGCCCATCTCCCCGCCCGAGGGGGGGCTGGCCGCGATCTATCAGGCGCTGGTGCTGGGCCTGCGCGACTATGTGCGCAAGAACCGGTTCCCGGGCGTCATCCTGGGGCTGTCCGGGGGCATCGATTCGGCGCTCTGCGCGGCGCTCGCCGCCGACGCGCTGGGGCCACAGGCGGTGCAGTGCGTGATGATGCCCTACCGCTATACCAGCCGCGACAGCCTGGAGGATGCGGGCGAGGTGGCCCGCCTTCTCGGCGTCACCCTCGACACCATCCCGATCGGCCCGGCGGTCGATGCCTTCGGCGCCATGCTGGCCCCCGCCTTCGCCGGCCGCGAGCCCGACATCACCGAGGAGAACATCCAGTCGCGCTGCCGCGGGCTGACGCTGATGGCGCTGTCCAACAAGTTCGGCCGCATGGTCCTGTCGACCGGCAACAAGTCCGAGATGTCGGCCGGTTACGCCACGCTCTATGGCGACATGTGCGGCGGCTTTGCCGTGCTGAAGGATGTCTACAAGACCACCGTCTTCGCACTCAGCCGCTGGCGCAACGCGCAGGCCGCCGCCCTGCCGGTCGGCCTGCTGGGGCCGGCCGGGCCGGTGATGCCGGAGCGCGTGATCACCAAGCCGCCCACCGCCGAACTGCGCGCCGGGCAGACCGACGAGGCGTCCCTCGGCGCCTATGCGACCCTTGATGCGGTGCTGCACGGGCTGGTCGAACAGGAGAAGTCGGTGGCCGAGATCGTGGCCGCCGGCCATGACGAGGCCTATGTCCGCCGGGTCTGGCGCATGCTCGACCGGGCCGAGTACAAGCGCCGCCAGGCCCCGCCGGGCGTGAAGATCACCCGCCGCGCCTTCGGCCGCGAGCGCCGCTATCCGATCACCAATGGCTTCCAGGGATGAGGGCGCGATGAGCATCGCCCGCCGCCGGCCGCCGGCCGCCCTGAACATCGAGGCGCGCATCCGGGAAGCGGTCGGCTGAGCCCATGACGCTGGTCCGTTTCGCGCCGAGCCCGACCGGCCGGCTGCACCTTGGCAACATCTATGTCGCCCATGCCAATTGGGCCTTCGCCAGGGCGCGGGGCGGGCGCTTCCTGTTGCGGCTCGACGATACCGACCGCGAGCGCTCGACCGATGACCATGCCGCCGCGATCGAGGAGGACCTGCGCTGGCTCGGCCTCGGCTGGGACCTGTTCGCCCGCCAGAGTGGCCGGCTAGCGCAGTATGCCGCGGCGGCGGAGCGGCTGAAGGCGGCCGGGCGCCTGTATCCCTGCTACGAGAGCGCGGAGGAGCTGGCGCTCCGGCGCAAGGCCCAGCTCGCCGCCCACCGCCCGCCGGTCTATGACCGCGCGGCGCTGAAGCTGACGGCGGCCGAGCGGCGGGCGCTGGAGGCGCGCGGCCTGGTACCGCACTGGCGCTTCCGCCTCGATCCCGGCACCGTCGCCTGGGACGACATCGTCGAAGGTCCGCGCCATTTCGACATGTCAGGCTTCTCCGATCCGGTGCTGCTGCGCGCCGACGGGGTGCCGACCTACACCCTGTCCTCCACCTTCGACGACGCCGAGTTTGGCGTCACCCATGTGGTGCGCGGCGCCGACCATGTGCCGAACACGGCCGCCCAGATCCAGATCTTCCAGGCCCTGGGTGCGGCGGTGCCCGAGTTCGCGCATCTGCCGCTGCTGGCGGACGCCGGCGGGCAGGCCTTGTCCAAGCGCACCGGCAGCCTGGCCGTGGCGGCGCTGCGCGAGGCGGGCTTCGAGCCGCGGGCCATCCTCGATGCCCTGGGCGGCGAGGCGGCGGCCGATCTTGCCCGCTACGGCGCCGGCCACCCGCGCATCGACATGGAGATGCTGCGCGCGGCCAACGCCCGGCTTCTGCACCACCTGCCCTTCGCCGC
>CAZEQG010000003.1:0-13785 GCA_964514295.1 uncultured Alphaproteobacteria bacterium | reverse complement strand
CTGCTGGCAGATGCGGCGGAGTGGGCGCAGGTGGTGCGCGGCCCCCTGGCGCCGGTGGTGGAGGATGCAGAGCTGCTGGCTGCCGCCCGCAGCCTGCTGCCGCCCGAACCCTGGGACGGCGACACCTGGAATGCCTGGACCGCGGCGGTGGCGGCGGCCACCGGGCGCCGCGGCAGGGCGCTGTTCCAGCCGCTGCGGCTGGCGCTGACGGCGCGCGAGCATGGACCCGGCCTGCGGAACCTGCTACCTCTGATCGGGCGCGAGCGGGCCGCCGCCAGGCTGGCCGGGATCGCGGCCTAGGAGTGCTGGCGACGCGCCGTGGGGGGACTGGCCGAGATGCTCATGTGTTGACCGAGGACCGATCCTAGCCGACCGTCTTCAGTCCTGGAGCCGTGCCATGTCGCTGTATCTGCACAACACCCTTGCGCGCCGCAAGGAGGTTTTCGAGCCGCTCGATCCCGGCCATGTCCGCATGTATGTGTGCGGCCCCACGGTCTATGACTTCGCCCATATCGGCAATGCCCGGCCGGTGGTCGTCTTCGACGTGCTCTACCGGCTGCTGCGGCGGCTCTATCCGCGCGTCACCTATGTCCGCAACATCACCGACGTCGACGACAAGATCAACGCGCGGGCGGCGGAGAGCGGGCAGTCCATCCGCGAGATCACCGAGCGCACCGCCGCCGCCTATCTGGAGGACATGGACGATCTCGGGGCGCTGCGCCCGGACGTGATGCCGAGGGCAACCGAGCACATCCCCCAGATGATCGCGATGATCCGGGCGCTGATCGCCGCCGGCCACGCCTATGAGGCCGAGGGGCATGTGCTGTTTTCCGTGCCCTCGATGCCAGGCTATGGCGCCCTGTCGGGGCGGCCGATGGAGGAGATGATCGCCGGCGCCCGGGTCGACCTTGCCCCCTACAAACGCGACCCGGCCGATTTCGTGCTGTGGAAGCCGTCCGCGCCCGCGATTCCCGGCTGGGACAGCCCCTGGGGCCGGGGCCGGCCGGGCTGGCACATCGAATGCTCGGCCATGGCCGGGGAGTATCTCGGCATCACCTTCGACATTCACGGCGGCGGGCAGGACCTGATCTTCCCGCACCACGAGAACGAGATCGCGCAGTCGGTCTGCGCCCATGGCGGCGCGCCGCTGGCGCGCTACTGGCTGCACAACGGGTTCCTGACCGTCGAAGACGAGAAGATGTCGAAGTCGCTCGGCAACTTCGTGACCGTGCGCGACCTGCGCAGCCGCGCGCCGGGCGAGGCGATCCGCTATGCCATCCTGTCCGGCCACTACCGCCAGCCGCTGAACTGGAGCCTTGCCGGGCTGAAGGAGGCGAAGGCCGCGCTCGACCGGCTCTATGGCGCGCTCAGGCGGGCGGCCGGGCGGGGCGTGCCGATCGCCTGGGACGGTACGGCTGGCGAGGCCGACCCCTATCTCAAGGTCGAGGCGCAGATTCTGGATGACCTCAACACGCCGGCCGCGCTCGCCGAGCTGCACCAGCTCGCCGGCAGCCTCAACATCGCCGTCGACCATGGGCCGGCCGGCGCGCTGGACCGGCACGTCCAGCCGCTGATGTATGGCGCCCATCTGCTCGGCATCCTGCGCCACAGCCCGGAGGACTGGTTCCGCTGGGCCGCCGAGGACGCCGAGGCGATGCCGGCCGAGCGTGTGGAGGCGCTGATCGCCGAGCGCGCCGCCGCCCGCAAGTCCCGCGACTTCGCCCGGGCCGATGCCATCCGCCGGGAACTGGCCGAGGCCGGGGTGACGCTGGAGGATGGCACCGGCGGCACCATCTGGAAGCGGGCATGAGCCTGGAGATCGCGGAAGCCGGGCTGGTGCCGGAGAATGTGGCGGCCGAGACGGCACTGATCGAGGCGATCCGCCGCGACACCTGGCCCGCCACCTATCAGGCCATGGTGCCGGCGGAGGTGGTGGCGGCGGTGCGGGCCGCACCCGGCCACCCGCCGGCCGGTGCCCCGGGCGTGCGGAGCTGGCTTGCCCGGCGTGGCGGGGACACGCTCGGCTATGTCTCGGTCGGACCCGCCCGCGATCCGCTGCCGCCCTGGCGGGGGGAGGTCTATGCGCTTTATGTGCGCCCCGGCGCGCAGGGTGGCGGCGCCGGCCGCGCCCTGATGGCCCGGGCGCTATCGGCCCTCCAGGGCGATGGCCGCTGGCCCGCCTGGCTGTGGGTGCTGGCCGACAATGCCAGGGCCCGCCGCTTCTACGAGAAGGCCGGCGGCCGCCTGCTGCCGCAGACCGACAGCTTCACCTTCCGCGGCACCCGCTACCCCGGGATCGGTATCGTGGGCTACGGGTGGGAGGGCGCGCCACCATGAGGCCGGTCCTCTACGCCTACCGCTACAGCGCCTATTCCTGGATGGTGCGCCTGGTGCTGGCCGAGAAGGGCGTGAGCTTCGACTATGTCGAGGTGAACCCGTTTACCGAAGGCCGCGGGCCGGACCATGCCGCCCGTCAGCCCTTCGGGCGCGTGCCGGTGCTGGACCATGACGGCTTCGTGCTCTACGAGACGGTGGCCATCAACCACTATCTCGACGAGACCTTCGCCGCCCCGGCGCTGCAGCCGGCAGGCGTGGCCGAACGTGCGCGCATGCGCCAGGTCATGTCCGTGGTCGACAGCTACGCCTATTGGCCGCTGGTGCGCCAGGTGTTTTCGCACGGCTTCTTCCGGCCGGTATTCGGGCTGCCGACCGATCCTGCCGTCTACGCCGAAGGGCTGGCGGCCGCCCCTGGCGTGCTCGCCGCCCTCGACCGCCTGGTCGCGCCGGACGGCTATGTTGCCGGCCCCGACCTGTCGCTGGCCGATGTGCATCTGGGCCCGGTGATCGCCTACTTCACGATGGTGCCGGAGGGGGCGGCGATGCTGGAGCGCCACCCGGCGCTGTCCCGCTGGTGGGCGCTGATGGGCCGCCGCCCGTCGCTTGCCGCCACCCGGCCGGCATATCCCGGGGGGCCGGGCGCGACGCTTGGCTGATGACGCTCGCCTCCGGGGCGGCTATACCCGCACCTCCCAGTTCTTCAGGTATGGCGGTTCGCGATGGCCGAGCGCATCTACCTCTATGATTCCACCCTGCGCGACGGCGGGCAGACGCAAGGCGTCGATTTCTCGGTCGCCGACAAGCAGGCGATCGCGCGGGCGCTCGACCGGCTGGGCGTCGACTATGTGGAGGGCGGCTGGCCCGGCGCCAACCCCACCGACGACCGCTCCTTCGCCGAGGCGCCGCGGCTGGCCCGGGCCAGGCTCTCGGCCTTCGGCATGACCCGCCGGGCCGGGCGCAGCGCGGCCAATGACCCGGGGCTGACGGCGGTGCTGGGGGCCGGGGCGCCGGTCGCCTGCCTGGTCGGCAAGACCTGGGACTTCCACGCCCGCGCGGCGCTTGGCGTGGAGCTGGACGAGAACCTGTCGATGATCGCGGAATCGGTCGCCCATGCCGCCACCCGTGCCGACGAGGTGGTGTTCGATGCCGAGCATTTCTTCGACGGCTACAAGGCGAACCCTGACTTCGCCCTGGCCTGCCTGCGGGCGGCGCATCAGGCGGGGGCGCGCTGGATCGTGCTGTGCGACACCAATGGCGGCACCCTGCCGCATGAGGTGGAGGCGATCGTGACCGCGGTGGCGGCGGTGATCCCGGGCGGGCAGCTCGGCATCCACTGCCATGACGATACCGGCAATGCCGTCGCCAACTCGCTGGCAGCGGTGCGGGCCGGGGCGCGGCAGGTGCAGGGTACGCTGAACGGGCTGGGCGAGCGCTGCGGCAATGCCGATCTGGTGACGCTGATCCCCACCCTGATGCTGAAGATGGGATATGAGACGGGCATCGCCGCCGCCGATCTTGCCCATCTGCGCGAGGTCTCGCGGCTGCTGGACGAGCGGCTGAACCGCGTGCCCCGCCGCCAGGCGCCCTATGTCGGCGACAGCGCCTTCGCCCACAAGGGCGGCCTGCACGTCTCGGCGATCGAGAAGGACCCGCGCACCTACGAGCACATCGACCCGGCGCTGGTCGGCAACGCCCGCCACGTGGTGGTCTCCGACCAGGCCGGCCGCTCCAACATCCTGGCCCGCTTCCGCGAGATCGGGCTGGCCGTCGATGCCGCCGATCCCAAGGTCGGCCGCCTGCTTGAGACGGTGAAGGAGCGGGAGTTCGACGGCTACGCCTATGACGGGGCCGAGGCCAGCTTCGAGCTGCTGGCCCGCCGGGCGCTGGGCGAGGTGCCGGAGTACTTCCGCATCCAGCGCTTCCGGGTGATGGACGAGCGCCGGTACAACGCGGTCGGCCAGCTCGTCACCGAATCGGAGGCGACCGTCACCGTCGAGGTGGGGCGCGAGATGCACCACGAGGTGGCGGTCGGCAACGGCCCGGTCAACGCCTTCGACACCGCGCTGCGCAAGGCGCTGGTGGCGGCCTATCCGGGGCTGCGCGGGCTGTCGCTGGTCGATTTCAAGGTGCGCATCCTCACGCCCAAGGCCGGTACCGCCGCCGTCACCCGGGTGATGATCGAGAGCGAGGGACCGGACGGCCAGCGCTGGACCACCATCGGCGTCTCGCCCAACATCCTCGACGCCTCGGTCGACGCGCTGTTCGACAGCGTCGTCTACTGCCTGCTGCGCCAGGGTGTGCCGGCGCCCGCCACGGCATGAGCCAGCCCGCGATCGTGCTGGTGCGCCCGCAGCTCGGCGAGAATGTCGGGGCGACTGCGCGGGCGATGCTGAACTGCGGGCTGACGCGGCTGCGGCTGGTGCGGCCGCGCTTTCCCTGGCCCAGCGAGCGGGCGGTCGCCGCCGCCTCCGGCGCCGATGCGGTGCTGGCGGAGGCCAGCCTTCACGACACCCCGGCTGCGGCGCTGGCCGATCTGCAGGTGGTCTATGCCACCACCGCCCGCGGCCGCGACATGGCCAAGCCCATCGTCACGGCGCGCGAGGCCGCCACCCTGATGCGCAGCCAGATCGCCGCCGGCCTCAATGTCGGCGTGATGTTCGGGCCGGAACGCACGGGGCTGGAGAACGACGACATCACGCTGGCCGAAACCCTGGTCACCATCCCCCTGAACCCGCACTACATGTCCCTGAACCTCGCCCAGGCGGTGCTGCTGGTCGCCTATGAATGGCATACCTCCGGCAACCCGCCGCCGGCCCGGGCCGACATCCCGCCGGCGCCAAAGGAGGAGCTGTTCGCCTTCGTCGACCGCCTGGAACAGGTGCTGCTCGACAAGGATTTCTTCCGCGAGCCCACCATGCGCCCCACCATCATGCGCAACCTTCGCAACATGTGGCAGCGCGCCGGCGCCACTAGCCAGGAACTGCGCACCCTCCATGGCGTCGTCTCCGCCCTCCTCGGCGCCAAGGGCCCGCCAAGCTGGAAGCAGTAGGGCGCGGGGCCCGGCAAACCTTGACTCTTCCCCCTCCATCCGTATTGTGCGGCCCTCATTCCCGGGAACGTGGGTCTTCGGGCCCCGCCCGCCTGCCGGCTTGCCGGCGGTGGGCCTACCGGGACAACAACGTCTGAAGAACCGGAGTTTCCATGAGCAAGCGCGAAGAATCCAAATACAAGATCAACCGACGCCTGGGGCTGAACCTGTGGGGCCGGGCGAAGAGCCCGATCAACAAGCGGGAATACGGGCCGGGCCAGCATGGCCAGCGCCGCCGCAAGCCGTCGGATTTCGGCATCCAGCTCTCGGCCAAGCAGCGCCTGAAGGGCTATTACGGCAATATCAGCGAGAAGCAGTTTCGCCGCTATTTCCAGGAGGCGGTGCGCCGGCGCGGCGACACCTCCGAGGAGCTGATCGGCCAGCTTGAGCGCCGGCTGGACGCGGTGGTCTACCGCCTGAAATTCGTCGCCACCGTGTTCGCTGCCCGCCAGTTCGTGAACCATGGCCATGTCACGGTGAACGGCAAGCGGGTGAACATCGCCTCCTATCAGGTGAAGGAGGGCGATGTGATCGCGGTGAAGGAGTCCTCCCGCCAGCTCGCCACCGTGATCGAGGCCCAGGCGTCGCGCGAGCGCGACGTGCCGGATTATTTCGAGGTGGGCGAGGCCGGCATGAAGGGCGCCTTCCTGCGCACGCCCAAGCTCGCCGATGTGCCCTATCCGGTGCAGATGGAGCCGAACCTGGTGATCGAGTTCTACTCGCGCTGAAGCCACTGACAGGACACCTGCCAGCGGCAGGATATCGGCGGCCGCCGGGGGAAGCCCCGGCGGCCGTTTCGATTCGCGGCAGCGGTCAGGCCGAGGGGCGCGACTGCTCGATGATCTGGTCGGCGAGCCTTCCCTGCAGCTCGGAAAGGTGGTCGAAGCGCCAGTCATAGGAGCCGACCCCCTGCGTCAGCGAGCGCAGCTCAATGATCAGGTCGTGGATCTCCGACTGCGGCATGTGGCAGGTGACGCTGTCCCAGCCCTTCCAGCCTGGCCGCGCGTCGAAGCCCAGGATCTGGCCGCGCCGGCCGGTGACGATGCGCTGCACCTTGGCAGTGAACTCGCTCGGCACGTGGATGTCGACCGACAGCACCGGCTCCAGCAGCACCGGCTCGCATTTCGGCAGCCCTTCGCTCATCGCCAGCCTGGCCGCGGTCTTGAAGGCCATGTCCGAGCTGTCGACGGAGTGGAACTGGCCATCGACCAGCACCACCCGGAAATCGACCATGGGAAAGCCCAGCGGGCCGCGCCGGGCGAAGTCGCGCACCCCTTCCTCGACGCTGGGGATGTAGTTGCGCGGGATGGCGCCGCCGACGATCCGGTCGACGAACTCGATGCCGCTGCCGCGCGGCAGCGGCTCGATCTCCACCTTCACGTCGCCGAACTGGCCGTGGCCGCCGGTCTGCTTCTTGTGCCGGGCATGCTGCGCGCCACGCCGCCGGATCGTCTCCTTGTAGGGCACCGAGGGGCGCTCGACCGTGACCTTCAGGTTGTACTTGCCGCGCAGCCGGTCGCAGGCGACCTGGAGGTGGATGTCGCCCTGGCCGGCGAGCACCAGCTCGTTGGTGTCGTGGTCGTGGTGGACGGCGAGCGAGGGATCCTCCTCCACCAGCTTGGTCAGGCAGGCGGACAGCTTCACCTCGTCGTTGCGGCTCTCGGCGCGGATCGCCAGCGCATAGACCGGCGTCAGCGGGGCCGGGAAGGGCAGGGCGGGGCCGCTGCCCGAGGGGGTGAGCACCTGGCCGGTCTGCACCGGCTCCATGCGGCCGAGGGCCACCACCTCGCCGGCCTCCGCCTCGGCGATCTTTTCGAGCTGGCTGCCCATCATGCGGTAGAGGCCGCTGACCCGGGTGCCGTTCAGGGTCATGCCGTCCTTCAGGGAGCCGCGCCACACCCGGGCGATCGACAGCTTGCCGGTATGGGCGGCATGCACGGTCTTCACCACCTGGGCCAGCGGCTCGCCCTCGGCCGGGATGCCGCGGCGGGCCGCCGCCTCGGCCGGCTCGGCCACCTCGTGGCGCAGCGCCTTCCACAGCCGGGTGACGCCGGAATCCTGGATCGCCGCGCCCAGGAGGACGGGAACGATCAGGTCCTTGCGCAGGTCGGCGCCGAGGAACTGATAGATTTCCTGCGGCGGCGGCACGACATCCTCGAGAAGCTGCTCCAGCAGCTTGTCGTCATAGTCGGCCAGCCGCTCCAGCATCTCGTTGCGGGCCTCCGAATGGCGCTCGCGCACGGAATCGGGAAGCTGGATCAGGTCGGAGGGCTGCCCCTTGCGGTAGCGGTAGGCACGCTCGCTCACCAGGTCGACATAGCCGGTCACGGTGTCGCTGTCGCCCTCGCGGATCGGCACCTGGCGCAGCACAAGCGGCCTCGCCGAATGCGCCTGCAGGGCCGCCAGCACCTCGCGGATGCGCAGGGCGGCGGTGTCCATCTTGTTCACGAAGATCAGGTGGGGAATATCGTGGTCGTCGAGGAACTTCAGGATCGGCGCCAGGGTCAGCGCGCGGTCGGGAACCGGCTCGCAGACGACCACGGCCACGTCGCAGGCCATCAGGGCGTTCTGGGCCTCCTGCAGGAACTCGATCGAGCCGGGGCAGTCGAGGAAACTCCAGCGCTCGCCCAGATAGGTGGCGTTGGCGACGTTCAGCTCGACGCCCATCTGGCGGGCGCGGGCCTCGGGCGCGCTGTCGCCCACCGAACTGCCATCGGTCACCGAGCCCTGCTTGCCGATCGCCCCGCTGGTCGCCAGCAGCGCCTCCATCAGCGTGGTCTTGCCGGACAGGTACGGCCCGACGAAGGCGGCGCAGCGGGGCGCGGATTGTCTACCGTTTGGCATAAGCATCCTCCCAGTCGTTTGGGCGGGCCTTCGGCGAAGGTCCCCGAACGAGAGGCGCCTGGCGGACCAGGGGCCCCGTTTCGGCCGCCCGTCCATTATTGCCATGCTATGTCAGCAGCGCCGGCGACGGCTGGCAAGCCCCTTGCGGGGCGGCCACGGGCGGCCCTACCTTCGCCGGCATGGACCATGGGCGCGACCTCAGGCTCGATCTGTTCCGCGGCTATGCGCTGTTCTGCATCTTCTTCAACCACATCCCCAACAACGTGGCGCATTGGCTGACGACGCGCAGCTATGGCTTCAGCGACGCGACCGAGATCTTCGTCTTCGTCTCTGGCTATTCGGCCGCCCTGGCCTATGGCGGCATGCTGCGGCGCCAGGGCTTTGCGGTGGCGGCCGCCCGCATCCTGCAGCGCTGCTGGCAGGTCTATTGCGCCCATATCCTGCTGTTCGTGGTGTTCATCGCCCATATCGCCTATGTGGCGGAGGGATTCGAGAACCCGATGCTGATCGACGAAATGAACCTCGGGCCGTTCTTCGACGAGCCGCACCGCCTGGTGCTGCAGGCGCTGATGCTGACCTTCAAGCCGGTCAACATGGATGTGCTGCCGCTCTATGTGGTGCTGCTGCTGTTCTTTGCGCCGCTGCTGCTGGCGCTGGAGCGGGCCCCGCTCACGGTGCTGGCGCTGTCGGCGGCATTGTGGCTGGTGGTGCAGGTCACGCACGTGAACCTGCCCAACTATCCCAAGGGCGGCTGGGTGTTCAATCCTTTCGCCTGGCAGTTCCTGTTCGTGCTCGGGGCCTGGTGTGCAACCCGGCGCGAGGCGGTGCCGCCCTGGCGGCGCCTGCCCCGGCGGCTGTTCATGTCGCTGGCGCTGGGCTGGATCGCGTTTGGCGTGGCCATCACCGCGACCTGGGCCTATCCGCCCTGGGGCGCCTATGTGCCGCGCCTCGTCGCCCAGGTCCTCTATCCGATCAGCAAGGCCGAGCTTGACTGGCCGCGCCTGCTGCACTTCGCCGCCATCGCCTATGCCGCAACCACGCTGCTGCGCCACGATGCCCGCGTCCTCAGATCGCCGCTGCTGGCACCGGTGCTGTGGTGCGGCCAGCAGTCGCTGGCGGTGTTCTGCGTCGGGGTGTTCCTGTCCTTCGTCGGCCATGTGGTGCTGACGGAGGTGGATGGATCGCTGCTGAGCCAGGTGCTTGTCAGCGCCGCCGGCGTGCTGCTGCTGGTGGGCCTTGCAAGGCTGCTCAACTGGCTCAAGGATGCGGGCCGGCCGGCGCGTCCCCCCTCGCCGGCGATGGAGCGGGCATGAGGCATCTGCTGCTGGCCCTGTCGATGCTGCTGCTGGCCGCGGGCGCCGCCGTGGCGTCCGAGCGGCACTGCGCGCTGCCGGACCATCTGCGTGGCGCTGGCGAGGGCCTGCCGCGGCTGGCCGAACGTCTGGCGGGCAATGAGGAACTGGCCGTCGTCGCGGTCGGCAGCACCGCCTCCCTGCCCGGCGGCGGCTCGCGCCTGGGGCGGATTGCGACCGAGGCGTTCCTGGGCGCGATGGCGCGGCATTTCCCGGGCCGGCGCTTTGCCGTCAGCGCCGTGATCGATGCCAAGGCGACGGCGCCGGAGGTGGTGGAGACGGAGTTTCCCGCCCTGGTCATCGGCCGCCCCGCCCTGGTGCTGTGGCAGACCGGCGGCGTCGATGCCATGGAGCATGTCGATCTGCACAGCTTCGACGAGGCGCTGCGCCTCGGCATCGCCATGATCCAGCAGGCCGGCGGTGACGTGCTGCTGCTGACGCCGCTGTTCAGCGTGCGCAGCCTGGCGGTCACCAACATGCGGGAATATCTGAACTACATCGGCTTTGCGGCGGGCAGCGTCGGGGTGCCGCTGCTCGACCGCCACGCCGCGCTGCGGTACTGGATCGACCAGGGGGTGGTCAACCCCGCCGATGACGCGGCGCGGCGCAGCGATGCCGAATTCGTGCATGGCTGCCTCGGCAAGCTGATGGCCGACATGGTTCATGCGGCGGTGAAGAATGCGCGCTGACACCGCCTTGCGTGCCCTGGTGCTGGCCGGTGCGCTGGTCCTGGCGGGGGTGCCGGCGCTGGCCGGGCCGTGCGGGCAGGCCGCGGCCCTCGGCGGTCTTGACGGTACGCTGCCGGCATGGGCCGGCGCGGTGGCGGCGGGTGGGCCGATCACCATCGTCGCCATCGGCTCCTCCTCCACCGCCGGCGCCGGTGCCAGCGCGCCGTCGCAAAGCTATCCGGCGCGGCTGCAGGCCGAACTGCGCCAGCTGCTGCCGGGCCGCCGGATCCGGGTGGTGAACAGCGGGCAGAACGGCGACGAGGCGCCGGGCATGGTCGCCCGCTTCGAGCGCGACGTGCTCGCCCACCGCCCGCAGCTTGTGATCTGGCAGGTGGGGGCCAACTTCATCCTGCGCCGGGCCGGGCTCGGCGATTTCGAGCATGTGGTGCGCTACGGCATCCGCCGGCTGAAGGAAGCCGGGGCCGACGTGGTGCTGATGGATCTGCAGTACGCGCCGCGCATCCTGGAGGATCCCGATCATCAGCCGATGCTGGCGCTGATTGAACGGCTGGGCGCGACCGAGGGGGCGCCGGTGTTCCACCGCTTCGCGCTGATGGAGGCGATGGCGGCGGCCCGCCGGCCCGGCGACCCGCGCCAGATCGATCCCGACCGCCTGCACATGACCGACGACAGCTACGCCTGTGTCGGCCATACCCTGGCGCGGGCGCTGGTCGACCGGCTGGCGCTGCCGACGGCGTCGCGCTGAGGCGGCGCCCGCCGGGTCAGAAGTTGAACGCCTGCATGGTGAACCAGTCGGTGTGCGACAGCGCGTCCATGCAGGTTTTCATGGCGTGCGCCTTGCTGCCATCGGCGTTGGGGTTGGTCAGCTCGACCAGCACGCCGAGATGGTCGCGGGCGGCGGCCCAGCTTATGAAGTCGCCGTTCACCCGGAAGTTCCAGCCGCCATTGATGTCGGCCATCGAGGGCGCGCTCCATGAGCGGGCCATCTGCACGGGCTTCAGGAAGTTGAAGTGGGAGGCACGGATGTTGCCCTTCATCGGCGGCGCGTTGAAGGTGACGAAGGGCACATTGCACCAGTAACCGACGACCTGGGCCAGCGCCCCGCCCAGCGAATGGCCGGTGATGCTGATGACCCGGCCCGAGGCCACCTGCATCGCCGCCTTCACCATCTTGTAGGCGGAACCGGCCTGGTTGGGGATGGCGCCGACGCCGATGCGCAGGTCCGCCGACAGGTCCGACGGCGCCGCTTGGGTCTTCAGCGAGGTACCCTTGCAGGCAACGATGATCTCGCGGTCGCCGATGAAGATGCCGCCCTGGAAGCCGTTGCCGTACCAGGTGCCGCTTTCCCACTTGATGCATTGCCAGCCGCCCAGGGCAAATGCTTCGTCCCGGTTGTATACGGAACGGGCAAATTGAGCGTATTCGGCGATCATTGCCATGGAAGCCGCCTTTACAAACGTCGTTAGCCGTTCTGCTTGGAGGATCTTGCCGAGGTCTTGTCCGCTACAGGCTCGCGCTTCCCGGCACTCCCGTCAAGGCGTCGCGGTGCCCAGGTGCTGGCCAAGGAAGCGCGCCACCTCGCCGTAGACGATGGTCCGGTTCGTGCGGCGCATGAAGCCATGGCCTTCATTGCCGAACCGCACATAGTCGACCGGCCGGCCGCGCGCCTTCAGGAAATCGACCACCTGCTCGCTTTCCTCGATCGGCACCCGCGGGTCGGGGCTGCCATGGGCCACCAGCATCGGCGCCTCGATCGCCTCGCCGCGGCTTGCCGGGGAGAGGGCGCGCAGCAGCGCCGGGTCGCGCTGGGGGTGGCCGTACTCCGCCGCCCGGTGCTCGTAGCGATAGGGGCTGGTGCGTTGGAAGAAGGTCATCCAGTCCCAGATGCCGTAGTAGTTCACCACGCAGGCCCAGTCCTTGGGGTAGTGGCTGGCCGCCATCAGCACCATGTAGCCGCCGTAGGACTGGCCCATCACGCCGATCCGGGCGGCGTCGAAATCGGGGTGGGCGGCGATGGCATCGCGCACCGCCTTCAGGTCCTTCACCGAATCCAGCCGCTTGTCGAGGTCGTCGGCCTGCATGTAGGCGCGGCCATAGCCGGTGGACCCGCGCACGTTCGGCACCACCACGGCGATGCCGCTGGCCACGCACCATTGCAGGTCGGCGCGGAACTCGGGCAGGGCCTGGGAGGCGGGGCCGCCATGGACCCAGATCAGCACCGGCCAGCCACCCGCCGGCGGCGCCCCGGCCGGCGTGTAGAGCCAGGACGGAATGAGGGTGGCATCGAAGCTGGCCGTTGCGATCAGGCGGGGTGCCGCGAGCCCCTCCAGCCCGGCGAGGTCGTTCAGCCCCAGCTTCGTCCAGCGCCGCTCGGCACGCCGCCACAGCCAGATGTCGGAGGGCTCGCGGGCATGGCTGTGGCTCACCACCAGGCTGGCGCCATCGGGCGACCAGGCGAGGTCGCCGATCACCCCTTCGGGCAGGCCGGGAACCGTCTGTGCCAGGCCGCTGCCCAGGTCGAACAGGACCAGCCGCGACAGCCCGGCCTCATTCACGCTGAGGGCGAAGGTCCGCTGGTCGGCATTCAGCGCCACCTTTTCCACATCGAAGGAGGGGGCGTGCAGGAAGGTCAATTCGCGGGTAGCGGCGTCGATGGCGGCCAGCCCCAGGAAATCGCGCCCGCGGTCGCTGAGGCAGTAGAGCGTGGCGCCGTCGGCCGACCAGCGCGGCGACTGGTGGCGCCAGGCCCCGGTGCCGGTCAGCGGCTCGACGGCGCCGCTTTCGGCATCGACCAGGAACAGATGGGCTTCCTCCGTCCGCGGGCCGCTGACCACGGTCACGCGCCGGCGGTCGGGATGCCAGCCCGCCACCTCGTAGGCGCCGCCGGTCGCCCAGATCTTGCGCGCCTCGCCGCCGGCCAGATCCTGGACATAGATGTCCATCGGCGCCGGCGCGTCGCGGTTGGCAGAAAAGGCGATGCGCTGGGCATCGGGCGACCAGGCGTAGCTGCCATGCATCACCTTGGGCAGGGCGGTCAGCGCCACCGGGGCGGTACCGTCGCCGGGCAGCCGCCAGAGCTGGTGGTTCTCGTCGCCATGGTGGTCGACGCCGCAGATCGCGTCCTCGCCCGCCGGGGCGGCCTTCAGCATCGACACATTGTCGTCGAAGCCGGTCATCTGCCGGCGCTCGCCGGTCGCCAGGTCCAGCCGCCATGCCTGGCGGGTCTCGCCACGGGTCGAAAGATACCACAGGTGCCGGCCGCTCTTGGAAAAGGCGGGGCCGGTCGCGGCGGCAGCGGCGAGGAAGCGGGCGATATCTGGCATGGGGACCTTGGGGGATGGGCGGGGAGGGGAAGGCCTGGTCGATGCCGACCACGCCGGAACGCCAAGCTTGCCTTCGGGGCAGATTCACCGTCTCAGGCATGATCGCGCAGGCTCGCGAAACGAGCATGCCCCGGAGGGTCACCGCTCGCGGG
>CAZEQG010000002.1:29296-29506 GCA_964514295.1 uncultured Alphaproteobacteria bacterium | reverse complement strand
CCCTCGCGCCAGATGTCGCGCATCATCGGCTCGGCCGCCCGGCCGCCGCGCAGGGCCAGCACCGCTTCCGCCTGCCGCAGCCGGCCATTGCCGGTCAGCGCCGGCCAGCGCTGGAAGAAGCCCAGCACCTGATCCGCCGGCAGCCCGGCGGTCATCGCCTCCTCGGCCCGGCGGCGCAGATCGGCCTGCCCCGGCCAGCCCGGATTTTCG
>CAZEQG010000002.1:0-29183 GCA_964514295.1 uncultured Alphaproteobacteria bacterium | reverse complement strand
CCTCCCATTTGCGCTGGTCGGCCAGGGCGAGCGCCTGGCGGGCCAGCGCCATCTGCGCCTCGGGCAGCAGCGGCCGGCCAAGATCGGCCGCCGGCTGCGATGGCCGGCCGGGCTTCAGCACCTGCGGCCTGGCCGTGGCAGGCTTGGGCGCCGGCGGCTTTGCCGTGGGCGCGACGGAGGCCGGCTTCACGGCGGTGGGCGGGCGCGGCTTGGTCCCGGTGGCCGCACTGGCCGGCTTGGCCGCCGTCGGCGGCTTTGTCGCCGTCTGGGGCTTGGTGGCCGTCTGGGGCTTTGTCGCCGTCTGGGGCTTTGTCGCCGTCTGGGGCTTTGTCGCCGTCTGGGGCTTGGTGACCGCTTGGGGCTTCGCCGGATCGGGCTTCGCCGGGTCGGCGGCCGCAGCCGGCCCCGCCAGCACCGCCACCAGCGCGATCATCGCCAGCCGCATGAGATCCTGCCCGTCCGCAAGCGAGTCCTTGGGGTTCCGACACTAGTCTGATCAAGGGGTTGGGGCAAGCCGTTCATTGCGTCCCTGCACTTGTGGAGACCCGTTTCCCTTGTGCGGACCCGGCGCGGGGGCTATCGTCCGATCCCCTTGTTCCCTCCTCAAGCCGAGGTCGCCATGCCCACGCCACGGATCGACGGATCGCTGGTCGCGCTGATCACCCCCTTCCGCAACGGGGCGGTCGACGACAAAGCCTTCCAGGATCTCTGCGCCTGGCAGATCGCGGAAGGCACGGATGGGCTGGTGCCCTGCGGCACCACCGGCGAATCGCCCACCCTCAGCCATGCCGAGCACATGCGGGTGACGGAGCTGTGCATCGAGGTGGCGCGCGGCAAGGTGCCGGTGATCGCCGGCACCGGCTCGAACTCGACCGAGGAGGCGATCCTGCTGACCAAGCACGCCCGCCAGGCCGGGGCCGATGCGGCGCTGGTGGTCACCCCCTACTACAACAAGCCGACCCAGGAGGGGCTCTACCGCCACTTCAAGGCGATCCACGACGCCGCCGACATCCCCATCTTCATCTACAACATCCCCCCGCGCAGCGTGATCGACATGTCGGTCGCCACCATGGCGCGGCTGGCGGAACTCCCCAACATCGTGGGCGTGAAGGACGCCACCCAGGACCTGGTGCGCCCGGCCAAGACCCGGCTTGCCTGCGGCAAGGACTTCATCCAGCTCTCCGGCGAGGATGCCACGGTCGTGCCCTATCTCGCCCAGGGCGGGCACGGCTGCATCTCCGTCACCGCCAACGTGGCGCCGAAGCTGCTGGCCGAGCTGCACGATGCCTGGAAGGCCCGCGATCTCGACACCGTGTCCGCGATCAACGACCGCCTGATGCCGCTGCACGACGCGCTGTTCTGCGAAAGCTCGCCCGGCCCGGTGAAGTACGCGGCCTCCCTGCTTGGCCGCTGCGCCGCCGCCACGCGTCTGCCACTGTGCGAGATCGCCGATGCCAGCAAGCAGAAGGTGGAAGATGCGCTGCGCCACGCCGGGCTGCTGAATTGACCACCGCCCAGCAGCCCAGGCCCGCCAGCCGCAAGCCGCCCCAGCCGCGCCGGGTGGTGGCGATGAACCGCCGCGCCCGCCACGAATACTTCATCGCCGAGACGGTGGAAGCGGGCATGGTGCTGGAAGGCACCGAGGTGAAGTCGCTGCGCGCCGGCAAGGCATCGATCGCCGAAAGCTATGCCGCGCCGGAGAAGGGCGAGCTGTGGCTGATCAACGCCAACATCCCGGAATATCTTGAGGCCAACCGCTTCAACCACCAGCCCAAGCGGCCGCGCAAGCTGCTGGTGCGCAAGCGCGAGCTGAACAAGCTGATGGGCAGCGTGCAGCGCGAGGGCATGACGCTGGTCCCGCTGTCGGTCTATTTCAACGAGCGCGGCCGGGCGAAGCTGGAACTCGGCCTCGCCAAGGGCAAGAAGCTGCACGACAAGCGCGAGAGTGAAAAGACGCGCGACTGGAACCGCGAGAAGGCCCGGCTGCTGCGCGACCGCGGCTAGGCCTGCGGCCCGGACGGGCTGGCCGCGGGCGGCGCCCACTCCATGTCGGGATCGAAGGGGAAGATCGGCCGGGCGAGGTTGCGGAAGGGCACGCGGGTCAGCACCGGTGTCACCATGCCCGGCGCGTCGACCTCGACGATCCGGTCATCGGGGAAGAACTCGTCGAAGCCGGCGCGGAAATGGCCGCGCGACTTGATGATGCAGCCGCGCAGGCGCGCGATGTCGATGCCGAAATGCTCAAGCTGCACCGGATCGAACATCTGCATGCGCACGCTGATCACCACCACCTCGATGCCGCCAAGCCGCAGCCGGGCGCTCGGCCCCATGTCGATGCTGCGGCCGGCACCGAGCCCGCGCCGGCCGACGATCCGCCCGTCGGACAGCGCCACCACCTCCGCCTCCGCCGCGAAGGGCTCGGCAAACTCGTTCACCGGCGCGCGGTTGAAGCGGGCGGTAAAGCGGGCGCCCAGGCCCAGGGCATGCGCCTCCGCCGCCAGCGCCGGATCGGTGAACACCCCGAGCGCCACCCCGGTGACGCCTGCGGCATGGAAGGCGCGCAGGATGTGGGGCGTGTTGCCCATCGCCCCGCCGCCCGGATTGTCGGCCACATCGGCGAAGGCGAGCGCCGGCAGCGACGGATCGCGGCAGACCGCCAGCATGCGCTGCACCGCCTCCTCCAGCGGCGTCAGCCGCGCCACATAGCGCTCCCGGTCGGCCCATATCCTGGCGGCGATCGCCGCCGCCACGCGGTTGGCCGCCGCCTGGTCGCCGCGGGAGGTGACCACCACGCCGATGCCGCTGCGCCAGGAATCGGCGTAGGAGAAGTTGCCGCAGACCGAGACGTTGAGGATGTCTGGCCCCAGCATCGCCTGCCCCATCGCCACCGCCTCGGCATAGGGCCCGCGCGCGGTCAGCAGCGCCGTCTGCGGCGGCAGGATGGGCACCCGGATATGCGCCTTGGCGGTGCGCAGGCCGGCGAGCAGGGCCACCATGGCGTCGGCCGCCTCCGCCCCGCGCGCATACATGTCGACATGCGGGTTGGTCAGATAGGCGCAGAGCAGGTCGGTCGCCGCCACCATGGCGGGCGAGACGATCGCGTGCAGGTCGAGTGTGGCCACCACCGGCACGCCGGGTCCGACGGCCTTGCGGATGGCGGCGAACCAGGTGCCGTCCATGTCGGCGTCGCCGGTCGACTGGCCGGCGCCGTGGCCGGCGATATAGACGCCGTCGAGCGGCTGGGCGGCCGCGAGACCCGCCTCGGTCTTGGCCATCAGCTCGTCGAAGAACGCCTGCTCGACCGGGCCGGCCCCGCCGATCGCCGCGACGAAGAGGTAGACCGGCGTCCACGGCCCGCGCTCGGACATGCGGTCAACGAAGCCGCTGACCTCGGCCGGGCAGCGCGGGTTGGGCCGGGCCAGATCGCGGGCGATCGCCTCGCCCTCCAGGTAGCAGACTTCCGTGAACTCGCGGCGGCCCACCGCCGGCGCCCAGGCATTGCTTTCCACGTTCAGGCCCAGGATCGCGATCCGCGGGACCGCCTTCGACACCGCCATGCTGCCACTCCGCCGCCCGCTGCGGGCGCTGGCGGCAAGGCTAGCCCCCCGGGCTGCCGCCTGGCAACGCGCTATCCGACCACGATGTCACCCGGCGGCAGCGCCTCGCCACGGGCATGGGCAGCGATATTGGCGAACATCCGGCGCACCGTCGGCTCGAAATTGTCGGCCGCCAGCGCCGCCAGATGCGGCGTCACCACCATGTTCGGCAGGCCGAGCAGGGGGTTGCCGGCCGGCACCGGCTCGATCGAGAAGACATCGGCGGCGGCGGCATGGATCACGCCGCCGGCCAGTGCCGCGGCCAGGTCCTCCTCCACCACCACGCCGCCGCGCGCCACGTTCACCAGTACGGCCGTGCGCTTCATGGTGGCCAGCGCGGCGCGGTCGATCAGGCCGGCGGTCTGCTCCGTCAGCGGGCAATGCAGGCTGACCACATCGGCGCTGGCCAGCAGTTCGCTGAGCGGCGCATAGCGGACGCCGAGCCGCGCTTCCTCCTCTGCCGGCAGGGGCTGGCGCTTGTGGTAGAGGATGGTGCAGCCGAAGCCCGCCAACAGCCGCGCCAGGGCCTGGCCGATCGCCCCGAAGCCGATGATGCCCACGGTCTTGCGCGACAGCATGAAGCCGTCGCGGGCGCCCTGCAGGCCGCGCCATTCGCCGCGCATCAGCCCGGCATGGCCGTGGGCGATGTTGCGCAGCGCCGCCAGCATCAGGCCGATGGTGAACTCGGCCACCGGCACCGCGTTGCTGCCGGTGGTGCGGGCCACCACGATGCCCAGCTCGCGGGCCGCCTCCAGGTCGAAATTGTCGACCCCGACACCCCATTTGTGCAGCAGCTTCAGCCGCCGGCCGGCCCGCAGCACGGCGCCGCTGACAGGCACCTGGCCGGAGATCGCGTAGTCCGCCTCGGCGATGACGTCGCGCAGATGCTCATCGCCACGCGCCGTCGCATGGGCGAAGGCGAAGCCCTGCGGCAGCAGGGCGGCGAGGCGCTGGGCGCTTGCCGGGGCAAGCGGATCGAGCACCACCACGGACCGGTTCATCCTACACCCCCGTAAAGCGCACGCCGGCCCGCGCCAGCCCGCCGGCGATGCCGACCGGCGTTCCGTCTGCCCGCCAGCAGGCCGCACCGGTCAGCGTGCCGTCACCGGCAAAGGCGACCGCGCCCATGCCGCCGCCGATCCGCCCCACCCGGACCACGTCGTGCCCGCGCGCCTTCAGCGCGTCCACCACTGCATCGTCATAGCCAGGCTCGACCTCAACCACGCCGCCCTCGGTCCACAGACGTGGCGCCTCGACCGCCTGCTGCGGCGTCATCTCATGGTCGATCAGGTTCACGATCGCCTGCATCGCCGAGGGGAAGATGCGCAAGCCCCCCGGCAGGCCGAGGGCGAAGGCGATGCGCCCGTCCTTCAGCGCCATCATCGGCGCCATCGAGGTGAACACCCGCTTGCCGGGCGCGATCGACAGCGCCTTGCCGGGATGGGGGTCGAAATTGAACATGTAGTTGTTGGCCAGCATGCCGGTGCCGGGGATCTCGACACAGGCGCCGAACAGGCCGTTGATGGTCTGGGTTGCGGCCACCACATTGCCGGCGCCATCGGCGACGGTGACATGGGTGGTGTCGTGCGAATCGGCCAGCCCGATGCCGGGGCCCCAGCTCCGCGTCGCATCGGCACGGATCAGCGCCCGCCGTTCGGCGGCATAGTCCTTGGCGATCAGCCGGTCCACGGGCACCTTCACGAAGGCGGGGTCGGCGGTGGCGACGGCACGGTCGGCGAAGGCGATCTTCAGCACCTCGGCCAGAAGATGCGCGGTTTCGGGCGTGCCGAAGCCAAGCCCGCGCATGTCATAGCCCTCAAGGATGTTCAGCATCTGGGCGATATGCACCCCGGCGGAGGAGGGCGGCGGCGGCCCCACCACCTCATAGCCGCGATAGCGGCCGGTGACCGGCGCCCGCTCGACCGTGGCGTAGGAGGCCAGATCGGCGGCCGAGATCAGCCCGCCGCGATCGGCCATGTGCGACACCAGCCTTTCGCCGAGCGCGCCACCATAAAGGGCGCGGGCGCCGGTGCTGGCGATCAGGCGCAGGCTTTCGGCATAGTCCGGGCAGGCCAGGCGGGAGCCCGCCGGCAGCGGCGCGCCGCCGGGCAGGAAGCGGGCCGCGAGCCCGGGATCGGCGGCAAGGTCGGCGGCGGTATCGGCGATGCAGTCCGTCAGATAGGGTGTGGTGATGAAGCCGCGCTCGGCCAGGCGGATGGCCGGGGCCACCACGTCGGCGAGCGCCAGGCTGCCGAAGCGCTCCAGCGCCTCGCACCAGGCCGCCAGCGCGCCGGGCACGGCGATCGCCAGCGCCCCGCGCTCGTTCAGCCGCCCCTTCGTCTCGCGGTAGTTCGGCAGGGTGTCGGAGACGGTCTCGTACATGTCGGCGCGGGCGGCGCGCGGCGCAGTCGACAGCCCGTCCAGCACCAGATGCCGGCCATCGGCCATGCGGATGTGGGCGAGCCCGCCCCCCAGCACCCCCACCATCATCGGTTCCACCACGGTCAGCGCGAACAGGCTGGCGACCGCCGCATCGACGGCATTGCCGCCGGCCAGCAGCATCTCCGACCCGGCGGCCGAGGCCAGCGGGTGGTTCGTCACCACCATGCCGCGGGAAGCGGTGGCGGGCTGCTTCTCGCAGGCGAAGGGAACGGTCGGGCGGACCATGGGGGCAAGGCTCCTGGGCGAACGGGGGGAGAAGGCCGGCGGGCGGGATAGCCGCCGGCTTGCCATTCCCCGGCGCCGCTGGCAAGGGCCTCGCGGCGGTCAGAGGCCGAGGGCGTGGGCCGCCGCGTCCAGCCCGCGCTCGAAGCGGGCGAGCATCTCCTCGATCTCGGCGGCGGTGATCACCAGAGGCGGGGTGAAGGCCATGCGGTCGCCGATGCCGCGGGTGATCAGCCCGGCCTCCTGGCACTTCTCCTGCACGAGCTGGCCCACCTTCATGGCGGCGGGAAAAGGCGTGCGGGTCCGCTTGTCCTGCATCAGCTCGACACCGGCGATCAGCCCGACGCCGCGCACATCGCCCACCAGCGGATGGTCGGCCAGCGCCGCAAGCCCGTCCTGCATCACCGGCGAGACGGCCCGGACATGCCCCAGAATGTCGCGCTCCTCGTAGATCTTCAGCGCCTCCAGCGCCACGGCGCAGGCGACCGGATGGCCGCCATAGGTGAAGCCGTGGCTGAAATTGCCCAGCTTGCCGCTCTGCGCCAGCAGCGCCTCGTAGATCGGGGCCGAGATCATCAGCGCCGAGATCGGCTGATAGGCGGCCGAAAGCTGCTTGGCCGTCGACACCATGTCGGGGACGATGCCGTAGGTCTCGCAGCCCCACATGTTGCCGGTGCGCCCGAAGCCGCAGATCACCTCGTCGGCCACCAGCAGCACCTGGTACCGACGCAGCACCGCCTGGACCTTCTCGAAATAGCCGCGCGGCGGGGTGATGGCGCCGCCCCCGCCCTGCACCGGCTCGGCGAAGAAGGCCGCCACCGTGTCCGGCCCCTCGGCCAGGATCAGCGCCTCAAGGTTGGCGGCCATGCGGGTGGAGAATTCCTCCTCGCTCTCGCCATCCAGATGGAAGCGGTAGTAGTGGGGGTTGTCGGTGTGCAGGAAGCCCGGCAGCGGCAGGTCGAAATCCATGTACATGTGCGGCTGGCCGGACACGCTGGCGGCGGCGACCGTGTTGCCGTGATAGCCGCGCACCCGGCCGATGATCTTCTTCTTGGCCGGCTTGCCGATGGCGTTGTGATAGTACCAGATCAGCTTGATGGCCGCGTCATTGGCCTCCGAGCCGGAGCACTGGAACAGCACCCGGGCCATCGGCGGCGGCGCCACCGACAGCAGCTTTTCGGCGAGATCGACGCTGGGCAGATGCCCTTTTTGATTGAAGGTGTGGTAGTAGGGCATCTTCAGCAACTGCCGGTAGGCAGCCTCGGCCAGGCGCTTTTCGGAGAAGCCGAGCGAGGCGCACCACAGGCCGGCCATCGCTTCCAGGTAGCGGTTGCCGGACTCGTCGAAGACATAGACCCCCTCGCCGCCCGCTATCAGCAGGCTGCCATGTTCCTGATGGGCCTTCAGGTCGGTCTGCTGGTGAACCAGGGTGGCGCGATCGCGCAGGTCGGCGGAATTGGCGAGAATCACGGCGGCAGTCCTTTCAGGCGGTGAGCTTGGCGAGGTCGCGGGCCTCGGCGGCCCCGGCCGTGCGCAGCCGGGCGCGGGCGCGCCTGTCCTCGCGCCGGCGCAGTGCCTCATAGGCCACGGCCCCGGCGACGGTGACGGCGATGATGGCGACGGCGAGCGCGCTGAGCGAGGGGTTGGTGCCCTGGCGCATGCGCCCGGCCAGCACGGTGGTCAGCGTCTTGTCGGCCAGGATCGAGAAGGTGGTGGTGTTGTAGTTCTCGAAGGAGGACAGGAAGGCGATCACGGCGGCCGAGAATATCGCCGGCCTGAGATAGGGCAGCAGGACATGGAAGAACACCTGCGTCTGGCTGGCGCCAAGGTCCAGCGCCGCCTCCTCCTGCGCCCGGTCGAAGCGCTGCAGGCGGGCAAGGAAGATCAGCATGGTGTAGGCGGCGATGTAGCTGGACTGGCCGGCCACGGTGAGGAAGGTGCCGTTGTAGAACACCCTGGTGCCGGTCAGCCCGATCATGTCGCGCCAGAAGATCACGGTCGAGATGCCGATGATCACCCCCGGCGTCAGCACCGGCGACACCACGACCAGGTAGTAGAAGGACCTTGCGCGGGCGTGAAGCTGGGTCATCACGATCGCCCCCGCCAGCCCCACCGGCACGGAGACCAGCACCACCAGAAGGCCGATCCACAGGCTGTTGCGGAAGCCCGCGATCATGTCGGCATCGCCGGCCAGGCGCAGGAACCAGTCGAAGGTGAAGCCCTCGAAGGGATAGACCTGCGGATAGGCCGAGACGTTGAAGGCGGTGATCCCCATCACCACCAGCGGCCCGAACAGATAGGCAAAGAACAGCAGCATGTAGAAGCCGGTCATGGCCCGGGCCACACTGCGGGCGGTCATCGGGCGATCTCCCCCAGCTTCAGGCGGAACAGCTTCAGCACGCCGAGCACGAAGATCGCGCAGGTCGCCAGCAGGATCAGCGCATAGGCCGCCCCCTGCTGCCAGTTGAACGCCTGGTAGAAGCGGTCGTAGACGATCGGCGTGAACCACAGGCTGCGCGGCCCGCCCAGCACCAGGGGCGCCGCCAGCGCCCCGGCGCTGAGCATGAACACCAGCGTGGCGCCCGAGGCGATGCCGGGCCGGGCATGGGGGATCACGATGAACAGGTGGATGTGCCACCAGGGCGCCCCCAGATCGCGGGCCGCCTCGATCTGGTTGCGGTCCAGGTTCTCGATGGCGTTGTAGACCGGGAACATCATCAGCAGCAGATAGGCATAGGTCAGCCCGGCATAGAGGCCGATGTCGGCGCCCAGGAAATCGATCGGTGCCGCGATCAGGCCGAGCTTCAGCAGCGCCGTGTTGATCACGCCCTGGGTGGCGAACAGGATGCGGAAGGCAAAGGCGCGCAGGATCTCGTTCACCCAGTAGGGGGCGATCAGCATCAGCATCATCAGCCGCACCCGCGCCGGCGGTGCCGCCTGCGCCATGTAGAAGGCGACCGGGTAGCAGATGGCGAAGTTGAACAGCGTGATCAGGATCGAGATCAGCACGGTCTGATAGAGCGCGCGGATATGCGTGATGTTCCAGCTCGCCCGCGAGGTGTTCGAGCCGAACAGGAAATAGTGGTAGTTCTCCAGCGTGTAGTTGTCGCGCGGGCCGCCCATCTGGGGCATCGGCAGGCGCGGACGGAAGGAATAGTCCACCATGTAGAGCTGCGGCAGGACGATCGCGAACACCGTCCACACCCCGACCGCGACGATGAGATAAAGGCCGACGGCAATGCCGTTGCGCCGGAAGAAGCCGGGCGGTGCGGCCGGGCCGAGGCGCCGCCGCTCCAGATGGGCGCTGGCCAGGAAGAACAGCAGCAGGGCCAGCGGCAGGCCGAAGATGACCAGCTTGCCGACCGAGCTATGCATCCCCGAAGCCCTCGCGCGGCAGCACCAGCCCATCCTCCGGCCGGTACCCGATGACGACGGCGCTGCCGGGGGCCGGCGGCGGGCCGGCCGCCCGGCCGACCGTGGCGCTCACCGGGCTGCCGGTTGCGGTGCGGAAGGTCAGATGGCTCTGGCTGCCCTCGAAGGCGCATTCGCTCGCCGTCACCGCCAGGCTCTCGGCCCCCGGCGGCGGATCCAGCAGCAGCGCTTCCGGCCGCACGAACAGCACCGCCTCGGCGCCGGGGATGAGGTTGCGCACGTTGCGCCCGCGCAGCGGCCCGATCGCCGTCAGCACCGTTGCAAAGCCCCCCGCCACCTCCAGCACCTGGCCCAGGAGCGCGTTGTTCTCGCCCACGAAGCCGGCGACGAAGGCGGTCCGCGGCTGGTCGTAGACGGCGCGGCCGTCGCCGACCTGCTCGATCACGCCGCGGTTCATCACGGCGATGCGGTCGCTCATGGTCAGGGCCTCGCCCTGGTCATGGGTGATGTAGATGAAGGTGATCCCGACCCGCCGCTGGATCGCCCGAAGCTCGTTGCGCATGTGCTGGCGCAGCTTCAGGTCGAGCGCCGACAGCGGCTCGTCGAGCAGCAGCACCTTGGGCTCCACCGCCAGTGCCCGGGCGATCGCCACCCGCTGCTTCTGGCCGCCGGACAGCTCGTCGATGCGCTTGCCCCCCTGGTCGGCCAGCGCCGTAAGCTCGAGCAGGCGTTCGACCACCGCCCGGCGCCTGGCCCGGCCGACGCCGCGCACCCTGAGGCCGTAGCCGATGTTGTCGGCGACCGACATCATCGGGAACAGGGCCAGGTTCTGGAAGATCAGCGCCGTCGGCCGGCGGTTGGCGCCGATGCCGCGCATGTCGGCACCGCCGATCATCACCCGGCCCTCGCTGGGCTCGACGAAGCCCGAGATGGTGCGCAGCAAGGTGGTCTTGCCGCAGCCCGAGGGCCCCAGGAAGGAGAAGAACTCGCCGGCAGCGATCTCCAGCGAGATGTCGCTGACGGCCTGGAAACTGCCGAACCGCACGGTGACGCGGTCCAGCGCGACGGCTGATGTCATGGGATTCCGGTACCGGCAGGGGTGGCCGGCGGCCGGCGGCCGGGACCGCGCGTCCCCGCCCCGGCCGCCGGCCCTGGTCAGGCGGCCTTGAACTTCTCGGCGTACTGCGTGCGCAGCTCGGCATACCAGCCGGCCTCCGCCGGCCAGGGCCACAGCTTGGCCGTGGCATCCTCCGGATAGGCCTCCTGGAAGTTCTTCTTCGCCACCTCCGACAGCAGCGCATCGGCGCCCTTGGCCACCGGGTTGTAGCCCGAGCCGTCGGCGACCATGGCCGAGACCTCGGCGCTGTGCAGATAGGCCAGCCACTCATAGGCCTGCGGGATGTTCTTGGCCGCCGCCGTCAGCGCCCAGCCATCCAGCCAGTAGAGCGCGCCCTCCTGCGGGGCCATGTAGGAGACCGGCCGGCCCTGCTTCTTCAGCGACAGCGACGGGCCGTCCCAGGTCTGGCCGATGACGCAGCCGTTTTCCATGAAGCCCGACTTGGTGTTGTCGGCGCTGTCCCAGAACTGCTTGATCTGCGACTTCTTCTCGATGGCGAACTTCAGGATCGGGTCCCACAGCTTGCGGAAGCTGTCCTCGTCCTTGTAGGCATCGAGCATGCGGTTGGACGGCATCTTGCCGGTGCGGTCCCACCACAGGCCGATGGTCAGCAGCAGGGAATGCGGGCGGCCCTGCATCTTGCCCTTGAACTGCTCGTCCCACAGCATGCCGTAGCTCAGCGTCTTGTACTCAAGCTTCGCCAGGTCGGTGCGCCAGGCGATGGCCTCGCTGCCCCAGACATGGGGCACGTGATAGAGCTTGCCCTCCCAGGTCCACAGGCTGGTCGAGCCCTCGACCATCGCCGGCAGCAGGGCGTCGAGCTTCAGCTTCGCCGTGTCGAAGGGGGCGAGCACGCCCAGGTCCTTGAACTGCGGCGCCCGGTTGCGGGTCGGCATGCACAGGTCGAAGCCCTCGCCCGCCGTCGCCTGCAGCTTGTTGATCTGCTCCTCGTTCTGCGAAAACATCGTCTTGTTGATCTTGATCCCGGTCTTGTTCTCGAAATTGGGGATCACCGGGTCCGGCAGCTCGTCGTCCCAGATCAGGATGCTGAGCTGGCCGGAGGAAGACAGCGCCTCCTTCACGAACCAGGGGCCGGCCGCAGCCGCCGCACCCGCCGCCGCCCCCGCCTTCAGCACCGTGCGCCGGGTGAACTCCCGGGCCGCCTGATATGTCTGCATGCCGGAATTCCGGCCGCCGCTGTTCCTGCTCATGTTCACGCCACCCTGTTTGTTGCTCCGCCGCGGCTAGGCCTCGCCCTCGCCGCCGCGTTTCGCACCTGCAATACGCACGATCCGGGCCACAGCGGCGGGGACCGCGACAATGGCGGCGCTGCTGCGGCTGCGCCTGGTGCCGCCTGCCGCACGGCGATCACGGCGCGGGCAGAACGGGGTGCGGTTGCACAGGGCGTAGCCATTTCCCCCTGTCTGCGGCGCCTGGACGCGCCCGGCCCGGCGCGGCAAGCTGTCCTGCCGCGGACGGCAGACGGAGGCGCGAAGGGATGGGCCGGGAAGATTGCCTGATCGTCGTGGACCTGCAGATGGACTTCCTGCCGGGCGGCGCGCTGGCGGTGCCCGGCGGCGATGCGGTGGTGCCGGTGATCGCCCGGCTGGTCCGGCGCTTCGCCCATGTCCTGGCCACCCAGGACTGGCACCCGGCCGACCATCTTTCCTTCGCCTCCGCCCATCCCGGCCGCACCCCCTTCGAGACCATCGAGATGGCCTATGGCCCGCAGACCCTGTGGCCGGACCATTGCGTGCAGGGCAGCCCGGGGGCGGCCTTCCATCCAGGCCTCGACCTCGGCCGGGTCGAGCTGGTGCTGCGCAAGGGCTTCCGGCGCGACATCGATTCCTATTCCGCCTTCACCGAGAATGACCGGGTGACGCCGACCGGCCTTGCCGGCTATCTGCGCGAGCGCGGCTTGCGCCGACTGTTCTTCGCCGGGCTTGCCACCGACTACTGCGTGCGCTGGTCGGTGGAGGATGCGCGGCGCGCCGGCTTCGAGGCGTTCATGATCGAGGATGCCTGCCGCGCCATCGACCTTGGCGGCTCGCTGGCAGCGGCCATCGCCGCCATCGATGCGGCAGGGGCGCGGCGGATCACCTCGGCCGAACTGCCGGGCTGATCCCCACCGGCAGGCCCGCGCAACGGCCTGCCGCCGCGCACGACACCCAGGCCCGCACCGCCCGCTCCCCGAACAGGCACTGCGCAGCGAATCTGAGCGGAAGGAATGGCTGCCGTTCCTGAAGACCTATCGCACCATGTGCCTTGCGCCGAAGCCCAAATTTCGGCGGGTCCTTGAGGAAATTCGAGGGTTGCGGCTGGCGGCCTAACTCCGGGGGCTAAGTGTTTAGTGGATTATTGACAACCGGTATGGTTAGGCTGTAGAGTGACACCTAAACAGAAGACGGGAGTGAGGAACGATGACCAGCACGAGGGAGAAGTTCGGGGCGTTCATCCGCCGCGAACGCGAAGGCAGGGAGATCGGATTGCGCGAAATGGCGAAGATGATCGGCGTGAGCCCCACCTACCTGTCGAAGGTCGAGCGGGACGAGTTTCCGCCGCCGGCCGAGGACAAGGTCCGGGCGATCGCCAAGATCATCGGGTGCGATACCGACGACCTCCTGGCGCGGGCCGGGCGCGTATCGACCGATATCACCGACATCATCAAGCGCCATCCGGTGGAGCTGGCGGCGCTCCTGCGCACGACCAAGGGCCTCACCGCCGACGATATCGCCCGGTTGGCCCGGCAGGCGCAAAAGGTGAAGGACGACTAACAGCCGGCAAACCAAGGTTTCGACGATGCAGATGAAAGGATGACGACCTGATGCCGAAGAAAGTGCCTTACCTCCAGGAGGAGCAGATCGAACGCGACGCGGCGGCGCTGCTGGCCGAGTACGAGCAAGCGCGCGGCATGACGATCGAACGAGCAGTGCCCATTGAGGACATTATTGAAAAGCACCTCAAGCTCGGCATCGAGTTCGACGATATGCATCGGCTGTTAAACCATCCGCGATCTGGACTTGGTCTCGATCCTGATATCCTCGGCGCGATCTTCTTCGAGGAGAGGCGCATCGTGATCGACGAGAGCCTCGACCCGGAGGAAAACCCCAACAAGGAAGGGCGCTACCGCTTCACACTCGCGCATGAGGGCGGCGGGCATTGGCGGCTACATCGCCGCCTGTTTGCCAAGGACCTGGCGCAGGTCTCCTTGTTCGGCGAACCGGCGCCGCCCTCGGTGGTCTGTCGGTCAAGCCAGGCGAAGGAGCCGGTCGAATGGCAGGCGGACTTCTATGCGTCGTGCCTTCTGATGCCCCGCAAGCTCGTAATGGCGGCGTGGGACGAGATGTTCCCGGACCGCAAGCCGCGCGTCATTGCGCCGACCGTTCCGGTCGAGCATCCCTTCGTCGAGTTGCGCCGCGTCGAATGCAGGATCGGCGATTTCGAGTGCTCGGAGACCGATGACAATGTCCTCGACGGTATCGCCCGGCCTCTCGCCAAGCAGTTCCTCGTTTCGCCGATCGCCATGCGTATCCGGCTGGAGAAACTCGGCCTGCTCCATCGCGCGGTGCCGCATCAGCGCATCCTTTCCGGCGGCACCTAGGCCCTTTTTCTTTGAGGAGAACGTATAGTGTCAACTGGACAGGCGATTTATGACGTGGGAGGCGAGGCGGCGGCGTTCGAAACCCGCGACTTCTACCTCGCCTGCTTTCTGCGCTGCGCGGGCTACGACCTCCTCGATCTGCGCGCCGAAGGCCGGCACAAGGTCTTCGTTTTTCGCGACCGCCCCGCCCGCCGCGACGACGTGCTGGCGATCTATGGCCAGGGCGCGATGGTCCCGCCGCTGGCCTTCTCCGCAACCACCAAAAACATGAAGGCTCTGCTGCACAATGCGTGATGTTCCCACACCCGCGCCCGTCGCCGGGCATCGTGGCCAGTTCGCCGAAGCGCTGCGCCACATCGAGAAAGTCCTGACGGAAGGGCTGCGCCACGGCTTCTTTGAATGCGTCGTTGCTTGCGAGATTTCGAATGGAGGCAAGCGCCAACTCGTGGTCCGCGCCGGCAAGTCGCACAAGTTCAACATCCCCGAGGACGAACTGCCGCGCTGACGCGGCGCCGATAGCGGCGATCCCTGCGATGGGGACGCCCGAGATGCAAATCACGTAGGTCCAGGGTCATCGGTGGGATTCCGAGGCCGGAGGCCAGGAGCACGGAGCGGCGCGAAACCGCCCGTGAGGTCTTCGGTGAAACCATCGCACGCAGCGAACGACAATCTGAAGGATGACCTGATCCGGCGCACCCGGGAGGTCTGGCAACCACGCCTTGGCCGCGATCTCAGCCGCGAGGACGCAAGGCAGATCACGGAGAACATGACCGGCTTCTTCTCGGTACTGGCCGAATGGTCGCGAGCGGAATTGCCGCCTCCGGCGAACGACACCGCCACGGCCGATGCCTCCAAAAGCGGGGAGGCACGCCATGATTGCTGAAACCATCGCCAAGGCTCTCGGCGGGCGCAAGGCAGGCGCCGGCTGGACGGCGCGATGCCCGGCCCATGACGACCGCACGCCCAGCCTTTCGCTGACCGATACGCAAGACGGCAAGGTGCTGGTGCGCTGCCACGCCGGCTGTGAACAGGAGCGCGTCCTCGCGGCGTTGCGCGGGTGCGGCCTGTGGGGCGAGAGCGGCCCGCGCTCCTCGCCGTGGACAGCGCGTCGCACGCATGTCGAGCGCGAACCGGATGGTGACGACGCCAAGCGCACGGAAAGGGCGCTCGCCATCTGGCAATTGTCGAAGCCTTCGCCGGAGACGCCGGTCGCGGCCTATCTCGCCTCACGCGGCCTGCGCCTGCCGTCATCCGACGCGCTGCGCTTCCATGCCGCCATGAAGCATCCTTGCGGCGGCTTCTGGCCGGCGATGGTGGCACTGGTGACGAGCGGCACCGACGGAGCGCCCGTCGCCATCCACCGCACCTTCCTCGCGCGCGACGGCGGTGGGAAAGCGCCGGTCGATCCGCAGAAGATGATGCTCGGGCCGTGCCGGGGCGGGGCGGTCCGTCTCGCCGAGGCGGGCGACGTGCTCATGGTCGGGGAAGGCATCGAGACGTGCCTCGCAGCCATGCAGGCGAGCGGCCAACCCGCCTGGGCTGCGCTTTCGACATCCGGCCTGCGCACCCTCGATCTGCCAAAGGAGGTGCGCGACGTGATCGTGCTGGCCGATGGCGACGAAGCCGGCGAAGCGGCGGCACGGGACTGCGCCCTGCGCTGGAAACGCCAAGGCCGGCGCGTGCGCATCGCCCGCCCGCCGCAAGGCATGGACTTCAACGACATGCTGCCGGGCCGAGCGCGCCGCATCGAGGAGGGAGCGCAATGAACGAGGATCCCGAAATCGAGATCGGCGCGAACCCCATCACCGACGCCATCGACGCGGCCGAGGACATCGCCGATCCGCTCGACGGGCTGGTCGAGAAATGCGCTGCCGATCCGGGCGCCGCGTTCACGCCGCAAGTGCTGGAGCGCCTCGGCGAACTAAGAAAGGAGGATCGCGCCGCCTTCGAGTTGCTGCGCTCGCAGTTGAAGAAGGCCGGCTGCCGGGTGACGGCGCTCGACGAAGCCATCGCCGAGGAAAGCGGCGATGCGAGACGTGGGCCGACGCAGGCCGACATTCTCATCGACCTCGCGCAGACCGCCGAACTATTCCACGCGCCCGACGGGACCGGCTTCGCCGATCTCGACATCAACGGCCACCGCGAAACCTGGCCGATCCGCGCCAAGGGCTTCCGTCGTTGGCTGGCCCGCTGCTTCTTCGAAGCGACGCAGGGCGCGCCAAGTTCTGAAGCGCTGCAATCGGCGCTGAACGTGATCGAGGCCAAGGCGCATTTCGACGCGCCGGAGCGGATCGTGCATGTCCGCGTCGGCGGGCTGGACGGCAAGCTCTACCTCGATCTCGGCGATGAAGCGTGGCGGGCGGTCGAGATCGACGCCGCCGGCTGGCGGGTGATCGACAATCCCCCGGTGCGCTTCCGCCGCGCATCCGGCATGCAGCCTCTTGCCTACCCTGTTGCAGGCGGCTCGATCTCGGCGCTGCGCTCGTTCCTCAACGTCCAGTCCGACACCGACTTCGTGCTGGTGGTTGCCTGGGCGCTGGCATGCCTGCGCAATCGTGGTCCCTATCCGGTGATCGTGCTGTCGGGCGAGCAGGGCTCGGCCAAGTCCACCTTCTCGTCGATCCTGCGCGCGCTGCTCGATCCCAACACCGCGCCGCTGCGCGCCCTGCCGCGCGAGGACCGCGACCTGTTCATCGCGGCCAGCAACGGCCATGTGCTGGCCTTCGACAATGTGTCAGGCCTGCCGGCGTGGATTTCCGACACGCTCTGCCGTCTCGCCACCGGCGGCGGCTTCGCCGCGCGCCAGCTCTACACCGACCAGGATGAGGTCCTGTTCGACGCCGCTCGCCCGGTGATCCTGAACGGCATCGAGGACATCGTGACGCGGCCCGACCTTGCCGACCGCGCGGTGTTCCTGACGCTTGAGCCGATCCCCGAAGATCGGCGTCGGCCGGAGGCGGAACTCTGGGCGGCGTTCAATGCCGAGCGTCCGCGCATCCTGGGCGTGCTCCTAGACGCCGTGGTCGAGGGCCTCAAGCGTCTGCCCGAGACCCATCTGCCGAGGCTCCCCCGCATGGCCGACTTCGCGCTGTGGGCGACCGCCTGCGAGACTGCGCTCTGGCCCGCCGGCACGTTCTGGGCTGCCTATTGCGGCAACCGCGACGAGGCCGTCGAGGGCGTCATCGAGGCCGACCCGATCGCCGCCGCTGTTCGGGCACTGATGGCGACGCGGACGGAGTGGACGGGAACCGCCTCGGAGCTTCTGGGCGCCCTTGGGGAGATGGCAGGCGAGCGCGTGACCAAGGCCAAGACCTGGCCCGATAGCCCGCGCGCCGTGGCCGGACGCTTGCGCCGGGCGGCAACATTCCTGCGCAAGATCGGCATCGAGATCGGCTTCGAACGCGAAGGCCGGGCGCGAACCCGGGTCATCCGCATCACCGCCGCATCCGCCGATCCGGCGCCGGAACGCGGCGGGGTGGAACCGTCCACACCGTCCGCGCCACGGCCGAAATCCAGTTCTGTCAACGGCTTTGCGGTACCCGACCTGCGGACGGTTGCCAACGATGCGGGCGGTCCGCCGAACGGGACGGTCGAGACCGTCCGCGCCAACACGTTGAAATCCAAGGACGGGACCGCTGCGGACGGTGCGGACGCAAAGGACCAGCCCCAATCCGCGCCCAGGAAAACCGGGTGGAGCGCGCGGCTGTGAGCGGCGCAGCAATCCTGCGGGCCGCACGGGCCGCCGGCCTCGATCTCAGGGTCGATGGCGATGGCCTTGTCCTGCAAGCCTACGCGCCACCGCCACCGGAAATCCTCGACGCTCTTGCCCGCTACAAGCAGGAGATCATCGGCCTGCTGCGACCAGGCCGGGACGGCTGGTCGGCCGAGGACTGGCAGGCGCATTTCGACGAGCGCGCAGGCATCGCCGAGTTCGACTGCGGTCGGCCGCGCCCGGATGCCGAGGCCCGGGCGTTCGAATGCTGCCTCGTCGAATGGATGAACCATAGCTTCGAGCACTCGCCCCCCGGGCGATGCCGTGCCTGTGGTGGCGGCGATCATGCCCAAGACGTGCTGGTGCCACACGGCATCGAGCCGCCAGGCCATGTCTGGCTGCATGCGCGCTGCTGGCCCGCCTGGCACGCGGGCCAGAAGGCCGAGGCGGTCGCAGCGCTCAAGGGCATGGGCATCGTGCCGCCGACCAAGTTCCCAGACGATTTCGGAAAAAGCGGAGGTGCTTGATGGGCGGCTTCGGATCGGGACGGCCGGCCGGATCGCGACACGGCACGGTGGAAGCCTGCCGGTCGATCGACGTGAACCGGCTGCACAAGACCGGCTGCTTGCGCGCCGGCTGGGTGGGCGGCTGGCAATGGACGCGCGACGGCAAGAAGGTCGCCTCGGTCAATCTGCGCGCCGAGGAAGACCGGCTGCATCTCACCTACCGCGTACGCGTCGGCGACGGAGAGTGGGAGGACGTGGCCGAGACCGTCCGTATCGTCCGCGTGCCTTGCCGCTTCGGCGGGGCGCGACCGTATTTCATCTGTCCGGGGATCGTGAACGGCTTCGCCTGCGGACGGCGCGTTGCCAAGCTGCACGGGCCGGGGCGCTACTTCCTGTGCCGGCTTTGCTATCGCCTCGCGCATGCCAGCCAGAGCGAAGGCACATGGGACCGCACGCTGCGCCGGGCCAGCAAGATCAAGCAGCGCCTGGGCGGCGATCCCGGCATGGCCGCGCCCTTTCCGCCCAAGCCCAAGGGCATGTGGTGGCGGACCTACCACCGCCTGCGAGACCGGGCCTTCGAAGACGAGATGCTGGCCGATGAGGCATTCGCCCTTCGAGCCGAGCGCCTGCTGGCGCGGAACGACAACCGGCGAAGAAGAAGGAGATTCTGGCGATGACCGAGACCATTCCCGATCTGCCGGCCGAGACCGGCGGTACCGACATCACCCGCTTCAACGCGCTGCGCCACGGCGTATTGCCGGCCAGGAAACCCTCCGCGACGGGTCTGCAAAACGCCCGCTCGGGGATTGATTGCGATGCAATCAACGCTTAATGTCGCGAGAATCTGGGGGTACGCCATGGCCAGCATCACGATCCGCAACCTGGAAGACGACCTGAAGCGCCGCCTGCGCATACGCGCGGCCGAGCATGGGCGGTCGATGGAGGAGGAGGCGCGGGAAATCCTCCGCCATGTGGTGACCGAGCCGGCAACGCCGCGCAATCTCGCGGCTTCCATCCGTGCGCGCATGGCGCCGCTGGGTGGGGTGGAGCTTGACCTGCCCGCGCGCGAGGCGATGCGCGATCTGCCGCGCTTCGCCGGGAAGCGCGCATGATCGTTCTCGACACCAACGTGCTTTCCGAACTGCTCCGGCCCACACCCGCGCCGCAGGTCGAGGCATGGCTGGCCGCGCAGGATGGGGCGGGCGTCTACTTTACGGCTGTCGGCGAGGCCGAATTGCGCCATGGCGTGGCGATCCTGCCGGCGGGCCGCAGGCGTGACGCGCTCGCGCAGGCCATCGAGGGCATGCTGGACGAGGATTTCCGCGACCGCATCCTTCCCTTCGATCGCGAAGCTGCCCGCGCCTATGCCGCCATCGCCGCCGAGCGCCGCGCCGCCGGCCGCCCCATCAGCCAGTTCGACTGCCAGATCGCCGCCATCGCCCGCGCCCATGGCGCCAGCGTGGCCACGCGAAATACCGGCGACTACGAAGGCTGCGGCCTTGCGGTGATCGACCCGTGGGAACAGGCGAAGGGGCAATAACCGGCATGGATAAGCGAAGCCTCTCCGAACGCGACATCTGCACCAAGTTCATCACGCCGGCCCTGCGCAAGGCAGGCTGGGACGAGATGCTGCAAATCCGCGAGGAGGTGAGCTTCACCAAGGGCCGCATCATCGTGCGCGGCAAGTTGGTCAGTCGCGGCCAGCCCAAGCGCGCCGACTACGTCCTCTACTTCAAGCCCAACATTCCGCTGGCGCTCATCGAGGCGAAGGACAACACGCACGGCGTCGGCGACGGCATGCAACAAGGCCTCGAATACGCCGCGACGCTCGACATCCCGTTCGTGTTTTCCTCGAACGGCGACGGCTTCGTGTTCCACGACCGCACCGGCGCGGGCGGCGCGCCTGAGACGAACCTCGCCCTCGACGCATTCCCGTCGCCGGCCGACCTGTGGGCGCGATACGCCGCATGGAAGGGCCTGACGCCGGAATCCGCGGAGATCGTCCTTCAGGACTATTACGACGACGGCAGCGGCAAGGCTCCCCGTTACTACCAGGTCAACGCCGTCAACGCGGCGATCGAGGCCATCGCCAAGGGCCGCGACCGCATCCTGCTGGTGATGGCCACCGGCACCGGCAAGACCTATACCGCATTTCAGATCATCTGGCGGCTGTGGAGGGCCGGCCGGAAGAAACGCATCCTGTTCCTGGCCGACCGCAACATTCTGATCGACCAGACGATGGTCAACGACTTCCGCCCCTTCGGCGGCGTCATGGCGAAACTCAGCGTCAACGCCAAGACGATCGAAAAGCCCGACGGCGGCGTGACCGATCTGGTGACCGCCATCGATCCCGAACGGCAGATCAACAAGGCCTACGAGGTCTATCTCGGACTGTATCAGGCCATCACCGGTCCCGAGGAGCGACAAAAGCTGTTCCGCAAGTTTTCGCCAAGCTTCTTCGATCTAATCGTGATCGACGAGTGCCATCGCGGCAGCGCCGCCGAGGATTCCGCGTGGCGTGAAATCCTCGAATACTTCTCGGGCGCGGCGCAGATCGGTCTCACCGCCACGCCGAAGGAAACCAAATACGTTTCCAACATCGCGTATTTCGGCGATCCGGTATTCACTTATTCCCTGAAACAGGGCATCCACGATGGCTTCCTCGCGCCCTACAAGGTGGTCAAGGTCCATATCGACAAGGATGTCGAAGGCTACCGCCCGGAAAAAGGCACAGTCGATCGCGACGGCGAGGAGGTCGAGGACCGCATCTACAACGTAAAGGATTTCGACCGGACGCTGGTGCTCGACGACCGCACCAGGCTGACCGCTAAAAAGATCACCGATTTCCTGAAGGAAAGCGGCGACCGTTTCCAGAAGACGATCGTGTTCTGCGTCGATACCGAACACGCGGCCCGGATGCGGCAGGCGCTCATCAACGAGAACGCCGATCTGGTCGCCGAGAACCACCGTTATGTCATGCGCGTCACCGGCGACGACAAGGACGGGCAGGACCAGCTCGGCAACTTCATCGACCCGGAATCGAAGTATCCCGTCATCGTCACCACCTCGCGACTGCTCTCGACCGGCGTAGACGCCCAGACCTGCCGTCTGATCGTACTCGACCGGGAGGTCGGCTCGATGACCGAGTTCAAACAGATCGTCGGACGCGGCACCCGTGTCCACGAAGACACCAAGAAGTTCTACTTCACCCTGATCGACTTCCGGGGCGCGACCAGCCATTTCGCCGACCCGGGCTTCGATGGCGAGCCGATGCAGATATACGAGCCCGGCGCCGACGACCCCATCGCCCCGCCCGATGACGTGCCGCCGACTGGCGAGGACGGCGAAACGCCTTCACCCACGCCCGGCCCCGGCGAGACCATCGTAGACCAGCCCGGCGTGCCGCTGCCGCCGGGCGACCCGATCAGGAAGGTCTATGTCGATGGCGTGCCGGTCAGCATCATCGGCGAGCGGGTGGAATATCTCGACGAGAACGGCAAGCTCGTCACCGAATCCTTGCGCGACTACACCAAGAACGCGCTGAAAAAGCGATTTGTCAGCCTCGACGACTTCCTGAAACGCTGGAAATCCGCCCAGCGCAAGCAGGCAATCATCGAGGAACTGGAAGCCAAAGGCCTGCCGCTTGATCCCATCGCCGAGGAACTGGGCAAGGACCTCGATCCCTTCGATCTGATCTGCCATGTAGCCTTCGACAAGAAGCCGCTCACCCGCCGCGAGCGGGCGGACAACGTCAAGAAGCGCGACGTGTTCACCAAATACGGTGGGCAGGCCCGTGCCGTGCTCGATGCCCTGCTCGCCAAGTACGCCGACGAGGGCGTGCTCAATCTCGACGATGCCAACCTGCTGAAGATCAAGCCATTCAACGCGATGGGCAGCGTCGTCCAGCTCATCAAGGCGTTCGGTGACCGGCAAGGCTTCGAGAAGGCCGTTCACGAACTGCAATGTGCCATCTATCAGGAAACCGCCTAACCCATGTCCGTCCGCTCACTCGTCAAATCCATTCAGGACATCATGCGCCAGGATTCAGGCGTCGATGGTGATGCGCAGCGCATCAGCCAGTTGTGCTGGATGTTCTTCCTCAAGATCATCGACGATCAGGATCAGGAGCTTGAGCTAACCCGCAGCGGCTACGCCTCGCCGATCCCGGTGAAGTTCCAGTGGCGCAATTGGGCGGCTGACCCGGAGGGGATCACTGGCGAGGCGCTGCTCGCCTTCGTGAATGACGAATTGTTCCCCACGCTGAAATCCCTGCAACTCACCGACAAGCCGGGAGACCGCCGCCGCATCGTCCGCGACGTGTTCGAAGACGCCTATAACTACATGAAGTCCGGCCAGGCGATGCGGCAGGTGATCAACAAGATCAATGGCGTCGATTTCAACACGCTTGCCGACCGGCAGCACTTTGGCGAGATTTACGAGCAGTTGCTCAACGATCTACAATCGGCGGGCAATGCGGGCGAGTATTACACGCCCCGCGCCGTCACCGCCTTCATGGTGGACCGGATCGACCCCAAGCCCGGCGAAACCCTGTTCGACCCCGCCTGCGGCACGGGCGGCTTCCTCACCTGTTCCATCCGCCACATGGAAAAGCACCACATCCGCACGCCGAAGCAGCGCGCGGCGATGGAGGCGGGCCTGCGTGCCGTGGAGAAGAAGCCACTGCCGCATATGCTCTGCGTCACCAACATGCTGCTGCACGGCATCGAGGACCCGAGCTTCGTGCGCCACCACAACACGCTGGCGCGGCCCTATATCAGCTACACGCAATCGGACCGTGTGGACATCGTGCTCACCAATCCGCCCTTCGGCGGGCGCGAGGAGGATGGCATCGAGTCCAACTTCCCGGCGCATTTCCGCACCAAGGAAACCGCCGACCTGTTCCTCGCCCTCATCGTGCGCCTGCTCAAGAAAGACGGCCGCGCTGCCGTGGTGCTGCCTGACGGCACGCTGTTCGGCGAGGGCGTCAAGACGCGGCTGAAGGAACATCTGATGGAGGAGTGCAACCTCCACACCATCGTCCGCCTGCCCAATTCCGTGTTCAAGCCCTATGCGTCCATCGGCACGAACCTGCTGTTCTTCGAGAAGGGCACGCCGACGAAGGAGACCTGGTTCTTCGAGCATCGCGTGCCGGAAGGCCAGAAAGCCTATTCGATGACCAAGCCGATCCGGCTGGAGCATCTGCAACCCTGCATCGACTGGTGGGGCGGCAAGGACCGCAAGGGCCGCGAGGAAGGCCCACAGGCCTGGCGCGTGACCATCGAGGAAGTGAAGGCGCGCGGCTACAATCTCGACTTCAAGAACCCGCACGCCGTGGCGGACGATCACGGCGACCCGGAAACGCTGCTGGAAGACCTTGCCCGCGCCGAGGCCGAGACGGCGGGCTTGCGCGACCAGTTGAAGGCGATCCTCGCCGAGGCCCTTCTTCGATGAATGATGCCCCGATGAACGCCGAGCGCCTGTTGCAACACTACGAGCAGATCGCCGACGCGCCCGACGCGATCGTCCGCTTGCGCCGCTTCGTTCTCGATCTGGCCGTGCGCGGCAAGCTCGTGCCGCAGGACCCGAACGACGAACCGGCGTCGGAACTGCTGAAGCGGATCGCGAAGGAGAAGGCGCGGCTGGTGAAGGCGGGGGAGATTAGGAAGGAGAAGTTACTCCCGCCAGTCGAGGATGAGGCGGACTTCGAGGTTCCCAAATCATGGCAATGGACACGACTCGGAATCGTCGCGCCGTACATTCAAAGAGGAAAATCTCCTAAGTATTCGGAATCAGTTGGATTGCCCATCATATCGCAAAAGTGTGTTCAATGGAGCGGTCTTGATATTTCCGTCGCGAAAAAAATCGCCTTCGAGTTGCTGGCTGACTACAAGCCCATCCGCTTTCTTCGGCATGGTGATTTGCTTTGGAACTCAACCGGCACTGGCACGATCGGGCGGGTCATTCGGCTGGACAATCCGTCAGAAAAACTGGTTTGCGATAGTCACGTCACGGTGGTTCGCTGCTTGGAAGTCAATCCCGAGTACATCCGTACTTGGCTACGATCTGATTATGTCTATGCGCGAATTGAATGCCGGGCCACGGGTTCGACAAATCAGGTCGAACTCACCGCGCAAATGGCAGTCAATCAGGTTGTTCCCCTCCCGCCGCTCGCCGAGCAGCACCGCATCGTCGCCAAGGTCGATGAACTGATGGCACTGTGCGACCGGCTGGAGGCGGCGCGGGCGGGCCGCGAGAGGTCACGCGACCGGCTGGCGGCGGCGAGCCTCGCCCGCCTCAACGCGCCCGATCCCGAAACCTTCCGGACCGCCGCCCGCTTCGCCCTCGACGCGCTGCCTGCCCTGACCACGCGCCCCGACCAGATCAAACGCCTGCGCCAAACCATCCTCAACCTCGCCGTGCGCGGCAAGCTCGTGCCGCAAGACCCGACCGACGAACCGGCGTCGGAACTGCTGAAGCGGATCGCGAAGGAGAAGGCGCGGCTGGTGAAGGCGGGGGAGATCAGGACCCCGAAAGCGACTTCTTTACTTTCCGAAACACCGTTCCCCATCCCCTCGAACTGGCGCTGGTCGCAGCTTGCCGAAATCGGCGTGTTGAGCCCGCGCAACGAAGCGCCCGATACGCTCGAAGCGTCCTTCGTGCCGATGCCGCTGATCGCCGCCGAGTATCGCGTTGCGAACCAGCACGAAGTCCGCCCCTGGGGCGAGATAAAGAAGGGTTACACCCACTTTGCTGAGGGCGATGTTGGCCTCGCCAAGATCACGCCGTGCTTCGAGAACGGGAAATCGGCCGTGTTCCGAAATCTGACAGGCGGGATCGGCGCCGGCACGACCGAGTTGCACATCGTGCGCCCGCTGTTCGTGGATCAGGATTACATCCTAATTTTCCTCAAGAGCCCGCATTTCATCGAAACCGGCATCCCGAAGATGACCGGAACCGCTGGCCAGAAGCGCGTGCCGACCGAATACTTCGCGCACTCACCATTTCCCCTCCCGCCCCTCGCCGAGCAGCACCGCATCGTCGCCAAGGTCGATGAACTGATGGCACTGTGCGACCGGCTGGAGGCCGCCCTCACCGCCACCGCCGCCACCCGCCGCCGCCTGCTCGATGCCCTCCTCGCAGAAGCCCTCGCGCCGGTCGATGATTTCAACGATGATCCTATTGCAACTATAAATCAGGTTGTTCACGCGTGACCGGAACCAATATTCAATCGATCTGGAACCCTGAAACAGGCATCACGGACCTTGAAGCCGATCCGGTGACTTTGAGCGCATCGGAAATTCCCGGCATCAAGGCCGTCTGGACCGATCAACGGACCCGCTTAAAAGGCACCACCCAGCTTTCCGACTTTACGGAGCGGTTGAGCCGCGAATGGGCGATCGAAACCGGCGTGATCGAAAACCTATACGAGATCGAGCGCGGCGTTACGCAAACCCTGATTGAACACGGCTTTCAGGCCGAACTCTTGAGCCACGGTTCGACAAATCGGCCACGCGAATATGTGCTTCAGTTGTTGCGCGACCAGAAGGAAGCGTTGGACGGCGTTTTTGATTTCGTCAGCAGCAAGCGTGCGCTTTCAACTTCCTACATCAAAGAACTTCACGCGGCTTTGCTGCGCAGCCAGGACACGACCGAAGGCGTTGATGCGCTGGGGCGCCTTGTCGCGATTCCGCTCATCAAGGGCGATTGGAAGACGCAGGCGAACTATCCCGTGCGCGATAGCGTCACCTATGCCTATTGCGCGCCTGAGCATGTCGCCGCCGAGATGGATCGGCTTGTCGCGATCCATGCCGAGCACATCACAAGGAACGTGCCGAGCGAAGTTCAGGCGGCTTGGCTCCATCATCGCTTCACGCAGATTCACCCGTTCCAGGATGGTAACGGGCGCGTCGCCCGCGCCATCGCGTCCTTGGTGCTGGTGAAGGATGGATTGTTTCCGCTGGTGGTCACGCGGGACGACAAGGCTGCTTACCTTGATGCGCTGGAAGCCGCTGATAGCGGCGATCTGAAGCCGCTGATCGACATGATTGCGAAGTTGCAGATTACCCAGTTCCGAAAGGCCACCGCTGTTTCCGAAGCCATTCTTGCACAGGACGATGTGGCGGCGATCCTCGGCGGCTTGATGAAGGCGGCGGACAAGGTGGCCGCCAAGAAGCTCGAATCCTTGCGAGGCGTCTTCAAGCTCGCTCGTTCGCTTCTCTACGATCTGGATAAACGGTTGAGGTCCATCGCTCCAGATGTGACGGCAGCGTTACTAAAGATCGAGCGGACAGGAACCGCTTTCGTAACGCAATCTACAACAGAAACAGACCACTATTTTCGGGCACAGATTATTGAGAATGCAAAATTACATCTGCATTATTTCGCTGATACAGCCGAGTATCGCGCCTGGATTTCCTTGAACATGAACTGGTCGCGGCGCGCCCGGCTCGTGTTCGCCTTTCATGGCATCGGAAAGCCGTTCAACGGCAGTTTGATCTGCGCCCCGTTCTTGGAATTCCGCGACACCGACGAGGAATCGCAGGTTCGGTCGGCGCTTGTGCCCGTCGCCGAGGAAGGCTTCGTGTTCTTCTACAATGAAGCGCAAGACCGTTTGCTGGCACGCTTCACACCTTGGCGCGAGGGCGTCCTGAAAGTGGCGTTAAAAGAACTTACCAAGAACCTGTGACCGCTTTTGTACCTACTTCGTTTAGCTTACAATAAACATCATGAGAAGAGCATCGAAGCCCGCACCCGCCGCCGATCCCGCCCGCAAGCAGGCGGTGATCTACGCCCGCGTCTCCTCCAAGGAGCAGGAGAAGGAGGGCTTCTCGATCCCCGCGCAGTTGAAGCTGCTCAAGGACTACGCGGCTTCCCAAGGCTTCGCGGTGGCGCAGGAATATGTGGACGTGGAGACTGCCAAGCAGACCGGCCGCACCGCCTTCGGCGAGATGGTCGCCTACCTGAAGGCCCATCCGGCAGTCCGCGTCATGCTGGTCGAGAAGACCGACCGGCTCTACCGGAACCTCAAGGACTGGGTGACGGTGGACGAGCTGGAGGTCGAAATCCACTTCCCTAAAGAGGGCGTGGTGCTGTCCCGGGAGTCGCGTTCCTCCGAGAAGTTCATGCACGGCATCAAGGTGCTGATGGCGAAGAACTACATCGACAACCTGTCCGAGGAAGCGCGCAAGGGCATGCAGGAGAAGGCCGAGCAGGGCATCTGGCCGACCAAGTGCCCGCTCGGCTATCGCAACGTCACCGGCGCGGACGGCAAGAAGATCATCGCCGTCGATCCCGAGGTGGCGCCGATCATCGCCAAGCTGTTCGAATGGTACGCCACCGGCCAATACTCGATGCAGGAGGTTTCGCGGATGGCGCGGGACGCGGGCCTCGTCTACCGCAAGAGCGGGGCGAAGGTGCCGGTCAGCACGATCCACACGATCCTCCATACGCGGCTCTACACCGGCTGGTACGAGTGGAACGGCAAGCTGATCCAGGGACGGCACGAGCCGCTGGTTACGGTCGATCTGTGGGAACGGGTGCAGGGTGTGATGGACGGCCGCTTCGCCAAGAAGCACCGGCGCTTCAAACACGACTTCGCCTTCTCCGGCCTGATCGCCTGCGGCATCTGCGGCTGCTCGATCGTCGGCGAGATCAAGAAGCAGCGCTACGTCTACTACCACTGCACCGGCTACGCGGACAAAAGCGAAGGCCGGAAGCCGGTCTGCACCCGCAAATACGTGCGCGAGGAGGTGCTGGAGGAGCGGTTCACGGAACTGCTCGGCCGGCTACGCTTCGACGACGAGGTTCTGGGCTGGGTGCGCGAGGCGCTTCAGGCCAGCCATGCCGACGAGCGGCGCGAGCACGAGGCCGCCATCGAGCGGCTGCGCGCCGAGCACAAGCGCCTCGGCGAGCGCATCAACGCGATGTACATCGACAAGCTCGACGGCAGGATCGGCGGCGACTTCTACGACCGCTTCGCCGGCGAATGGCGCGAGGAGCAATTGCGCCTGCAACGGGAGATCGACCGACACGAGTCCGCTGAGCAATCTTACATGGACGAAGGCGTGCAGCTTCTCGAACTGGCGCGGAACGCGCAGCGGCTGTTCGAGCGCCAAGAACCACGCCAGAAACGCCGCCTGCTCAACTTCCTGCTATCGAACTGCTCCTGGGCGGATGGCGAGATGACCGCCACATTCCGCCAACCCTTTGATCTGTTGGCGGAAACCACCGCCTTCGCGGCCCGCCAAGAGGCGGTGGCAATGGCCACTTCAGGCAAAAGTGAGATTTGGCTGGGGGACTAGGATTCGAACCTAGACTGACGGAGTCAGAGTCCGCTGTCCTACCGTTAGACGATCCCCCAGCGGTGCGCCGGGTGCTGCCCGGCGGTGACGGGGAAATGGCACATCCCAGGGCCATTGGCAAGCCCCCGGGCGCTCTGTAGCATGGTCGGTCCGCGCAGCCCTGGCCTGCGCCCAGCCCTCCGGGCCGCCGGCCCGGCCACCCGAATGCCCGCGAGGCCGCCGCCGATCATGCCGCTCGACCGGGACATCGAGACCCCATACCCGCCCTGGCCGGGCAGCCAGCCGGCCTGCGCGCTGGCGGATGGGACGCCGGC
>CAZEQG010000001.1:0-32950 GCA_964514295.1 uncultured Alphaproteobacteria bacterium | reverse complement strand
CGCGGGCGGCGCTGATCCACCGCTGTGCGGGCTGCGGCCACGTCCACGACCAGGACCACGCCGCCGCCATCCTGCTATGCCGCGCCGCGAGCGCTCCGGCGGCGCCGGAAGGGTCGGCACCGCTCGCGGCTTGACCGGGCCGGCCGGCGGCACTATCCTGCCCCGGCCAGTCCCCGCTCTTTGCCATCGTCGGGCGCCCTCGCAAGGGCCGCAGATTACGCAGCCGGATCAACGGCTTGCGCGGCGGCCCCCATCAAATACCCCAGCCGCCCGGGGATGGGGCGGACTCGTCTTTGCGTGAAGGCTCGCTCCATATGGGCGGGGCATACGACACCCCAGCCGTCCGGGGATGGGGCGGACGCTGATATGCGGCGTGCCCGAAGCGTATGCGCATCTAGCATCAGACACCCCTGCCGCCTGGGCTGAGGCGGACGGCCGCCGCGTCGGATGCGCCGGGCGCTGGCTCTATAGCATAAGACCACCCTGCCGCCCGGGGATGGGGCGGACGGGAAAAGGGATCAGTCATCCCTGGGCTCAATCCGGGCATAAGACACCCCTGCCGCCTGGGGCTGAGGCGGACTCGAACTGTATCGTGCTGCTGACGGGTGGCGGTGGCCACATGAGACACCCCAGCCGCCGGGGTTGCGGCGGACACACTGGCGCATGAGGGCGGCCGCTGCACCGGCAGGCCCCCATGAGACGCCCCAGCCGCCGGGGGATGCGGCGGACACAAGCCCTGATGACGATTTCCTTCACCTTTGAGCACCACAAGACACCCCTGCCGCCGGGGGATGCGGCGGACTCGCAGTGCTTCCGGTCGCTCGCAGGCAATCACCCCCCCCTTGACATCCGGTGTGGAAAGTGGCATCGGCTAGCTACGCTAGCGCCATAGCGCCACACAGAGCCCCGCCGACACCGTCGCGCGGGGCGTTTTCGTGGCCGGAACGCAGGTCACAGCAGCATGTCGAAGCCCGTCGACAAGGACGCCAAGGCGGCGCGGAAGAAGCGCATCCTCGACGCCATCGCGCAGGGTGCGTCTATCGCGAGGGCGGCCGAGGCCGGCGGCATCTGCCGCCAGAACCTCTGGGCGTGGCGGCAGGCGGACCCGGAGTTCGACCGGGCGGTGAAGGAGGCGGTCGAGACCGGCACCGACCGCATCGAGGACGAAGCGCTGCGCCGGGCGGTCGAGGGCGTGCGCAAGCCGGTGTTCCAGAAGGGCGTCGTCGTCGGCCACGTCCAGGAGTATTCCGATCGGCTGCTGGAAATCCTGCTGAGGTCGCGCCGGCCCGAGAAGTACCGCGAGCGCTACGACCACAGCCACAGCGGGCCGGATGGCGGGCCGATCCAGCAGCACACCCGCATCGAGGTGGTCGTCGTCGATCCCCAGGAGCGCGGCGACGACGCGGCATGACCGGAGGCGGCCCCACGCTGCGCCTTGAGATCGCGCGGCGGTACCTGCCACTCCTGCAGCCCGCGCGCTTCAAGGGCGCCTACGGCGGGCGCGGCTCGGGGAAGAGCCACACCTTTGCGCAGCTCCTGGTCGCGCGGGCGGTGGCGCAGCCGGGATTGCGATGGGCATGCGGCCGCGAGGTCCAGAAGGACCTAAAGGAGTCCGTCAAACTGCTCATCGAAGACAAGATCAGGTTGCTTGGCCTGAGCGGCGTCTTTGATATTGTCCAGTCAGAGATCAGGACGCCCGGCGGCGGCGTGATCATCTTTCGTGGGATGACCGATTACTCGGCCGATGGAATCAAGTCTCTGGAAGGATTCGATGGGGTGTGGCTGGAAGAGGCGCACACGATATCGAGCCGCAGCCTGGAAATGCTGATCCCGACGATCCGCAAGCCTGGCTCGGAGATCTGGGCGAGCTGGAACCCGCGCCGTGAGAGCGATCCGATCGACCAGCTCCTGCGCGGCCCCAGCCGGCCGAAGAACGCGATCGTGATCGAGGCCAACTACAGCGACAACCCCTGGCTGCCGGACGAACTGCGGCAGGCCGAAGCCTATGACCGGCTGCACAATCCCGTGCGGCACGCGCACATCTGGCTTGGCGCCTACGAGCCTCAGGCGATCGGCGCGATCTGGTCTGCGGCGGTGCTTGACGCCCACCGCGTGACGGCGGAGGCGATCGATCATCCGATGATGGCCGGTCACCGTCGGCGCGATGCGGTGAGCCTCGGGCGGATCGTCGTCGCCGTCGATCCCGCTGTGAGCGGCGGCGACGGCGGCGATGAGACCGGCATTGTCGTGGTCGGGCATGGCGCGAATGGCCACGCCTACCTGCTCGAGGACGCCTCGATGAAGGGAACGCCAGCCCAGTGGGCGGCGGGCGTGGTCGAAGCCTACGACCGGTGGGGGGCGGACCTGATCGTCGCCGAGCGCAATCAGGGCGGCCTGATGGTGCGCCACACGCTGGATTCGATCCGCACCGGCCTGCCGATCCGCATGGTGTGGGCGGCGCGCGGGAAGCACGTGCGGGCCGAGCCGATAGCGGCGCGCTACGAGGCGGGCCAGGTGCATCACGTCGGGGCGTTCGACGCGCTGGAAGCCCAGATGGTGCTGATGACGGCGGGCGGCTACGAGGGCGACGGGTCCCCGGACCGGGTGGACGCCCTGGTGTGGGCGATGACGGAGATGTTCCCGGTCATGGGTCAGGGGCAGGTCTACACCATGGACTGGGACGATATCGCAGTGCCTCCGCAAGCCATCCCGAACTGGTGGCCGAGGGTCTATGCGGTGCGCGTGGTGGGAGAGTCTGTGTGGGCGCTTTGGGGGGCTCTCGATCCGGCCATCGACTGCCTCTACGTGTACACCGAGCACCGCCGCCGGCAGGCAGAGCCAAGCGTTCACGCGGCGGCCGTGGCGGCGCGGGGGGTATCGGCCGGCACCTTCGGCACTGATGACGGCAGCGAGCGACTCCACGTGCTCTATCGCAGCCTCGGGCTGCGGGCGCAGGCGACGGCACACCCCGTCGACACCGAGGCGACGATCAATGCGGTGACGCAGCGCCTGTCGACAGGGCGCCTTAAGGTCATGACCACCTGTGCCGAGCTTGCGGCGGCCTATCGCCTCTACCGGCGCGACGAGCAGGGCCGGCCTATCGAGGAGGGGCGCTGGATGTCGTGCCTCGCAGACATGGTCACGCAGGGCGTGCGGATAGCGTCGGTGGCGGGCAGCCGCGCACCGTCGCTGATCGCGGCGCAGCACCTGCCGGCCGACCCCAAGAGCGGCTATTGATGGCAGACCGGCCGCGCATGGGCGAGGACGGCGCCGTATCGGCTTCCGCTGCACCCGCCGAGGTCGATGCGCGGCTGCGTGAGCGGCTCGACGGTCTGGTGCAGAGGCTCGACAGCCTTGCCCAGGACACGGCGAGCAAGCGCCAAATGGTCGAAGACCGGATGATCGAGGATGTCCGGCAGTACCACGGCCGCTACGATCCGAAGACCGAGCGGGCGCTTGCCGACAGCGGGCGCAGCCGGGTGTTCCTGAACGAGACGCGGGCGATGACGCTGGCGTGGGAACGACGGCTTGGCGACATGCTGTTTCCGGCCGACGAGGACAACTGGGCCATCCGCCCAACCCCGGTGCCGGAACTGTCGACGCAGACCGAGCGGCTCGGCGCCGCCATGCGCGACGGGCTGGCAAGGGCGAATGCGATGGCGCGGGCCGGCCAGGCCGATGCAGCCGAGCAGTTGGCCGTGTCGCTCGATCCGATGGCCGAGCAGGCGGCCGCACTGCGCCGCAATGTCGAGGAGGCCGAGCGCGCGGCACAGGCCATGCAGGATGTCATCCGCGACCAGCTGCGCGAATGCGGCTACAACGCGGCCTGCCGGCGGGCGCTGCATGACATGGTGAAGTTGGGCACCTGCGTGATGAAAGGGCCTGTGCTGACAGGGCGCGTGCAGCGTCGCTGGCGGCCGGCCCAGGAAGGTGGCTGGCAGTCGGCCCCGGTCGAGGACCCGAGGCCAAGCTTCGTGCGCGTCGATCCGTGGAACTGGTTTCCGGACATGACGGCGATCCGGCCGGAGGAGCGCGCGTTCGATTTCGAGCGCCATTTGTTCACCCCGAAGGACCTGCGCGACCTTGCGCAGAAGCCCGGCTTTTCCCGAGCGGCGCTGGAAGAGGTGCTGACGACGGGCAAGCCTGACATCGTGCCTACCTATGTCCAGCAGCTGCGCGAGATCACGGCGCTGAACGTCCATGCGCTTGATGCGCGCTACAGCGTCTGGGAGTACCACGGCGAGCTGGAACCCGAGGAAATGCTGAGCCTGGCCCTTAGCATCGCGGACCCGGAGCGTAAGGCCGCCATGGTTGGGATGCTGGAGGCCGATCCTCTCGACGCCTATCGGGTGTGCGTGTGGTTCGTGCAGGGCCGGGTACTGAAGTTCGGGCCGCACCCGCTCGACAGCGGGGACTCCGTCTACAGCGTCGCCAACTTCGAGCGCGACGACGGCAGCCTGTTTGGCTTCGGCATCCCGTACCTCATGCGGGACAGCCAGGCGGTGATGAACGCCGCGTGGCGCCTGATGATGGACAATGCCGCAATCGCCGCGAACCCGCCGAAGGTGCTGGATCGCGATAGGATCGAGCCGGTCGACGGTCGCTGGGACATGCACGCAGGCAAGCTGTTCGTCACCCGGATGGACGCGGTGCCGTCGAACCGGCCTGCGATCGAGGTCATGGACGTGGGCCTCCGACAGGCGGAACTGGCCAACATCATCGCCATGGCGCGCGATTTTGCGGACTCGGAGACCAGCATGCCGCCGGTCGCGCAGGGCGAGGGTGGGGCGCAGGTCACCAAGACGGCCGAGGGGCTGAGCCTGCTGATGAACTCGGCCAATGTGGTGTTTCGGGGCGCGGTGCGGAACTGGGACGACGACATGACCGTGCCGAACATCCAGCGCATGTTCGACTGGAACATGCAGCACAACCCCCGCGAGGACATCAAGGGCGATGCCGAGATCGAGGCGCGCGGGTCGAGCGTGCTGATGGTGCGCGACATCCAGGCCCGCAACATCATGACTTTCCTTGGGATTGCCGCGCAGAACCCAAAGCTGGCGCCCTTTGTGAAGGACGTGCCGGCGGCCCGCCAGCTTGCGAAGGCAATGATGCTGTCGCCCGACGACGTGGTGATGAGCGATGCGGAGATGCGCGCGGCCGAAGAACGGGCTGCTGCCGAGCGGGCCGCACAACCGCCGCAGCCGGACCCGGAATCCCTGCGCGCGCAGACCCAGGCGGCGATAGCCAAGATGCGGGCGGACAGCGCCGAGCGGATCGAGGAGCTGCGCTACCAGACGGCGATGATGGAGCTTGCCGAAAAGCGCAACATCGAACTGGACAAGCTCAGGACCATGTTTGCCGTCAAGGAGCGCGAGGTCGCGAGCGCGGAGCGGAAGCTTGCCGTCGAGATGGCGGCGCTCGATGCGACCGGCCGCTCTGCCGGTGGCAGCGTGTAGGGGGGAGCGGCGATGACGATGCAGATACGCGACGGGGCCGGCCACATCATCCCGCGCCTGTTCCGCCACGGTGAGACACACAATGTTGCAACCAGCGCGACCACGGCGCGCACGGCATCCGACTTCGCCGAGACGACCAGGGTTGTGCGGATCGTGTGCACGGCCGCCTGCTACATCGCCTTCGGCGACGAGACGGTCGAGGCCGCGAACACGGACCTGCTGGTGCCGGCGCTGTGGGAGTACCTGGTCGCGGTTCCGCCCGGCGCCACCCGGCTGGCGGCAATCCGGGTGGCCGCCGACGGCGTACTTGGCGTCACCGAACTGGCCTGAACCGGCGCCGGTTCAGACGCAATGACGGCGCAGCATTTGCGCGACCGCATCGAGCGGCACTCGGCGACCTGGATCGCGATTTCTGAATGGGCGGCATCGGAACGCGGCCGCGCCATCGAGCGCGCGCTGAAGCCTGGGCTTGACCATGTGGCCACGGAGGCGCTGCGCGCCCGGGTGGCGCTGCTCGACGAACTGATCCGTCTGCCCGACCAGGACCTTATCGCCGCCAGCCTCGCCGTGACATCCCGCGGCTACGGCATCGACGCGGGCGGATGACCGGCTTGGCGAGGCTGCCCCGCACGGCGCGGTAGGCCCCTCGCCCTTTCAGGAGAACCGATGACCACGACGCAGATGGAGGCATCGGCGCCGGCCGAAGAGGCTGCGCCGGCCGCAGGCGCGACCGAAGAAGACGCTGGCAGCCTGTTCCGGGCGGAGGTTGACGCCCGCCGGACGGCCCGCGATGGCACCGCCGCCGCCGCTCGCAGCGAGCCGGCCGCCCCGCCCGCCGCTGCTGCCGACACGGCCGAAGCCGGACCGGAGGTGTCAAAGCAGGAGACGGAAGGCGCCGACAAGAAGGCGCAGCAGCAGGCAGACACCAAGCCCGATCCCTGGGCGGGCGTCGATCCTGCGCTGAAGCGACAGTACGATTCCTTGGTGCAGGCAAACCGGTCGCTTGCAGGTCGGCTGTCCAACCAGGAACGGTTGCTCAACGAGCTTCGTGCGGCTCGGGGCGACGCCCCTAAGCCGAAGAAGACGATGAGCGACGATGACATTGCCAAGGTCCGCGCGGACTATCCGGAGCTGTCCGGCCTGGTCGACCTCGTCGAGGAGACCCGGCAGACCCTCCAGCAGACCGCGAGCACGGCCGAGGCTCTCGCCGAAGAACGGCGACAGAGGCACGATCAGGAGCAACTGGCGCACCTCGCCACCCGCCACCGTGACTGGGCCGAGATCCATCGCAGCCCGGAATTCGCCGCCTGGAAGGCCGCGAATCCCCGCTTCAGCGAGATCCTGGACACATCCCACGATGGCGAGGAACTGGCCCAGGTGTTCGACCTGTACAAGCTCCACAACGGCCGCCTCACCCCGAGTCCGGCGCCTGCGGGCGCTGCAGTGAAACCCGACGCCGGCGCCACCAAGCGCGCCGCGCAGCTGGAAACCTCAGTCGCCATCAGCGGCAAGGCTGCGGCTGCCCCGACCGGCAACGGTTCCGGAGGCCCCGACACGGCATCTGCCCTTTGGCGCCAGGAGGTAGCCCGGCGCGCAGCGCTGCGTAGCGCCAGCTCATAGCCTGAGAGGCTATTCCGATGGTTGCGAACACCACCACCTATGGCGACATCAACCAGCGCACCGCGACCTGGGCGATGGTCGAGGCGCTGGAGCACGCCGAACCCGTCCTGATCCTGTCGAAGTTCGGCCTGTCGAGGCCGCTGCCGAAGAACAAGGCTGACAATGCCAAGTTCCGGCGCGTGATCCCGGCATCGGCCGTGACCACCCCGCTTGTCGAAGGCGTGACTCCCACCGCACAGAAACTCCTCTACGAGGACGTGTCGTTCCAGATGAAGTCCTGGGGCGCCTTCTTCGAGATCACCGATGTCGTGCAGGACATGGCCGAGGACCCGGTCCTGCGCGACATGATGCGGCAGTGCGGAGAACAGGCGGCCCGTACCACCGAGGCGGTGTGCTGGGGCGTGCTGCGCGCCGGCTCGACCGTGTTCCGGGCGAACGGCGCTGCGCGGTCGGACATCAACACCCCGATCACGCTGGCCAAGCAGCGCGCGGTGACGCGCTACCTGAAGAGCATGAAGGCCAAGAAGATCACCAACATCCTGGACAGCAGCCCCGACAACCACACGCGGCCTGTCGAGGCCGCCTATGTCGCCATCGGCCACACCAATGTCGAGTCGGACATCCGCAACATGGCAGGGTTCGTGCCGGTGGCGCAGTACGGCTCGCGCAAGCCCGTGTGCCCGGAGGAGATCGGGGCGGTCGAGGACGTGCGCTACGTCCTGTCGCCCGACCTCGACTACTACCCCGACCTGGGCGGCGCCTATGCCGGTTCCGGCACCGCGATGGTGAGCACCAGCGGCACCTACGCGGATGTGTTCCCGGTCATCTACCTGGGGATGGACGCCTTTGCCCACACCCCCCTGAAGGGGTATGGGGCGATCGAGCCCAAGGTCTTGAATCCGGGGGTGCCGAGGGCGGGTGATGAGCTGGGGCAGCGTGGCTCCTGCGGCTGGAAGGCCCGCTACAACGCCGTGATCACGAACGACACCTGGATGGCGCGACTTGAGGTCGCGGTCACCGAACTCGCCTGATCGTGACCCAGGACCCGGCCGGCCGCGCTGCCGGTCGGGTCCGCAAACCCAAGGGAATCCATAGACATGGCCAACAGCTTCGCGACCGGCTCCTTCACGGGGACCGGGGCTGCCGTCAACGTCTCGCTCGGCTGGCTGCCCAGCCGCGTGGAGTGCATCAACGTCACCGATGGCGACCGGATCGACTACTGGATCACCGGGATGTCGAGCGGCACGTCGATCGCCATCATCGGCAATGCCGGCCCCGTGCTCAACGCGGACAACGGCATCTCGACCTATGCCGGCTCGTCTTCCGCCGGCCCCGGCTTCACGGCCGGCACCGACATCAGCGAATCCGCCAAGGTGATCCGCTGGTGCGCGTGGCGCGAGACCAACAACTGAGCCTGCGGGGTCAGCAGGCGCTGGCCCCGCCCCTTTTCATCACCAAAGGACCGAAAAGGAGAAGCCGCGATGGCTCTCTCGATCGCACAGGCGCGCGAGCATGTGGCGACCGCATGCAACGACACCGGATCGCTTTCGCTTGCCCACGTTCTGACGGCTTTCGTCAACGGCGACTTCAACGCCATCGCCGGGGTGACATCGAGCGCGGCCGAGCTGAACAAGCTCGACGGCGCCACGCTCACGACGGCTGAACTCAACCTTCTTGCCGGCATCGGCTGTACGGTGACGATCGCCCTGGCAGCATCCTCGACCAGCGACGGCATGGATATCACGATCACGGTGAAGGACGCGGCCGGCTCCACCGTGGCGGCCGTTCACAACCTCGAAATCTGGATGAGCGAGGCGGCCACGGGCATCGGGCTTACCGCCGACACCTACTCGGGCGACCTGACCGCGAGCGTCGGAGCGATCCTGTCGGCGCACACGGCCAAGAAGCACTGGAGCGTCGTGACGGCGGCGACCGGTATCTTCACGGGCACGCTGGTCGATACGGCCAATCCGGCCGACCAGTACGTCGTGGCGCGGCGTCCGCTGGGTGGGCGCCTGGTTGTTTCGGCGGCCTCCGGAACCAACTGGGGAGCCTAAGCGATGGCGACTAAGTACCAGATTCTGGCCCGCGAGGCGACCAGGGAACAGCTGGTCGACTACCTGATCAAGGTGCAGGGAATCCCCGGCTTCCATCCCGCCACCGGCATCGAGAAGTGCCGGGCAAAGCTGCTGGAGCTGGGGATCGGCGAGGATGACTGGATCAACCTGCCGGACGATGGCGCCGCCGACCGCGAGGCGGCGAAACTCGCCAAGCAGCCGGCAGCCATCGAGGCCAACCTTGAGGGGGCCGATACGATTGCGGCGACCGGCTATGAGGCGGCGCGCGATCTGGCTGCGGCGCTCGGCGGCGTGCTGATCGGCAGCGATGGCAAGCCCCTGCGCTACACCGACTTCACCAACTGGCCGAAGTGCCTGGTGATGATCCCCAGGACCACGGACTACGACGGGAAGTACGATGTCCCGGTCGCTTGTGGCGGCCGGCAGATTTTCGTGCCGCGCGGCCGGGACGTGGAACTGGCGGAGCCCTTCGTTCTGGCGCTGCTCGACGCCACCGGCATCGAGTACACGCAGGATGAGGCCGGCGGCAACATGACTCCGACCGAGGTGCAGCGGCACTCCCTGATGGTGAAGCGGCCGGCCACCTACACCATTGCCCTGCCGAGCAAGACCGAGGCTCGGGCCGCCTGACGATGGCCACCTATCTGGAACTCGCCCAGCGGACGGCCCTTATGTCGGGTGTCGTGGGCGGTACCGGCCTGCCGGTATCCGTCCTCAACCAGACATCGGCCGATCTGCAGCGGATCATCCTGTGGGTCCGCGATGCGTGGGTCGAGATTCAGACGGCGGAGCACGGGTGGCTGTTCCTGCGGCGGCGTTTTTCGGCCAGCACGACAGGCGGCACCGCCGAGTACACGCCGACGGCGCTCGGCATCGCCGACTTCGGCCGCTGGCTGATGTCGGATGACCGGCGCGCCGGTGGCTACGGCGATTGCCTGACGCTCTATCGGACGGCGACGGGGGTGTCGGACGAGGCCCCGCTGACCATCGTCGACTGGGAGGCGTTCGAGCGGCGATGGCGGCGCGGCTCGCAGGTGCAGGGCCGGCCGCTCGAAGCTGCAATCGCGCCGGACAATGCGCTGTGGCTGGGGCCGGTGCCGGATGCCGTCTACACGCTCCAGGGACCATATGAGCGCACCGCCCAGGTGCTGGCCGCCAATGCCGACACGCCGCTTTGCCCGGCGCGCTTCCACGACGTGATCAGCTATCTGGCCTGCATGAAGCTGGCAGCCTTCGATGAGGCCGGCATGGCGTTCGCGGGCGCGCAGGCACAGTACCGGCCGCTCCTTGCCGCGCTGAAGCGCGATCAGCTGCCGCCGCCGCGCTGGTTGCCGGCAGCGCTCGCGTAGGGGGCCGGGCGGATGTTCATGGCCATCGGTCGCGGCAGCGCCAAGCCTTGGGCGGCCACGGCTTACGTGCTGGCGGGCGGCCTCGACATGGTGTCGCCTGCGATCCGCACGCCGCCGGGTCGAATGATCGGCGGCCTCAACTACGAGCCGGACGAAGGCGGGTACGCGCGCATCCATGGCTTCGAGCGGATGGACGGCAGGCCGGCGCCATCGGCCGCCAGCTACTGGACGCTGGCCTTCGACGGCGGCAGCACGCAGATCGAGGCGGGCGATGTCGTTACCGGCGGCACCTCGGGGGCCACTGGCATCGCGCTCTACGATGTCGAGCCGACGGCCGGCAGCTACGGCGGCGGGGATGCCGCCGGGACGATCATCCTCACGCAGGTGAACGGCACCTTCCAGGACAACGAGGCCCTTGAGGTGTCGGCCACCCCGGTGGCGGTCGCCGACGGCGTGGCGGTCGAGCGCGGCGCCGACAACGACACCGACGACACCACCTGGGTGCGGGCCGCCGTCACCTACGCTCGGTCGCAGATCGCAGCCGTTCCCGGCAGCGGGCCGGTGCGCGGGGTCTGGCTGTTCCGGGGCGATCGCTACGCCGTCCGGGACAACGTGGACGGCACGGCCGGCGTGCTGCACAAGGCGACGCCGACCGGCTGGCAGGCACAAAGCTTCGGGCGCAGCCTCGCCTTCACTTCAGGCGGGACCACGCCGATCGCCGAGGGCGACACGATCACTGGCGCCACGTCGACGGCCACGGCGACCGTGGAGCGCGTCATCGTCACGTCGGGAACATGGGCCGGTGGCGATGCCGCAGGCCGGCTGATCCTGAGCGGACAGCTTGGCGCCTTCGGCGCCGAAAACCTCGATGTCGGCGCGGCAACGAACCTTGCCACGATCGGCGGGAACTCGGCGGCGATCACCTTGCCGCCGGGCGGGCGCTACGACGTGACGGTGCACAACTTCTACGGCGATCCGGCGAAGGAACGCCTGTACATGGCGAATGGCGTAGGGCCGGCCTGCGATTGGGACGGCGAGGTGCTAGTGCCGATCCTGACGACGGAGACCGTCGACACGCCATCCAGGGTGGTGGCGCACAAATCGCACCTGTGGCTGACGTTCCCCGGCGGCACGCTGAAGAACAGCAGCATCGGCGAGCCTTACGCCTGGGCGGTGTCGACCGGGTCCGGCACCCATTACTTCGGGCAGGAAATCACCGGGCTGCTGTCCGACGTGCTGGGCGTGCTGGTGGTCTTCGGACGCAACCGCATTGCTGCGCTTTACGGTTCGGATATCAACGACTTCGACCTGCGACCGCTGGCCGACGATGCGGGCGCGGTTGCCTGGACTGCGCAAAGGCTTGGCCGGCCGCTCTATGTCGACGATGCGGGGGTGCGCGACATGAGCGCCACCCAGGCATATGGCGACTTTCGCATGGGTGCCGTCACGCAGGCGATCCAGCCGTATTTTCGGGAGAAGGCTGCCGCCGGCGTGCTCCCCGTCGCAAGCCTGCGCTGCCGGGCGCGGGATCAGTACCGCCTCTACTATGCCGATGGCACCGGGGTGACGGTCTATATGGGCCGCAAGTATCCGGAGGTTGGCCTTATCGAGCTTGGGGTAGCCGTCGAGTGCTGCTGTTCGGGCGAGGACGCCACGGGCAGCGAGGTGATGCTTCTGGGGTCCGATGACGGGATGGTCTACCAGCTCGACAGCGGCACCAGCTTCGACGGCGAGGCGGTAACCGCCTATTGCCGGCTTGCCTTCAACGCCGTCGGCCAGCCGGATGTGCGCAAGCGGTTTCACCAGGTCGTGGTTGAGGTCGATGCGGACACGGCGACCGCGCTGGGGCTGACGGCGGAGTTCTCCTATGCCGATCCGGAGACGGCGCCGGCACAGGAGCAGCAGTTCGTTGTGCGGGGCGGCGGCGGCGTTTGGGACGAAGCGATCTGGGATCGCTTCTTCTGGTCGAGTCCGATCCGTGGCGAGGCGTCGGCCCGAATCAGCGGCGCCGGCCGCAACCTGTCGGTCACGGTCATTTCGTCAGCCATCTGGGAGCGTCCACACGTCCTGCACGGCGTGCGGCTTCTCTACACCCTGCGAAGGCAGTCACGCTGATGACCTACTACACGGTCTCCTCCCCACCGTCCCGCTTTACCCTGGCGCGGGCGGCCCAGGTGGCCAACGAGCTGCAGGCGATCGCCGACGGCTTTGCCATGCTGCCGGCGGAAGCGGCGCTGAAGCGCGGCCGGGTGCAGTATGCGGCGACCGTGGGCGGTACCGCGAACGCCATCACGGTGACGATGACGCACACCATGACCGGACCGCTCGTGGCCGGCGACATGGTGCTGTTCAAGGCGGCGGCGGACAACACGGACGCGGCGACGCTGAATGTCGACGGTACCGGCGCGGTGGCGATCCGCCAGCCTGACGGCAGCGCGCTTGCGGCTGGCAACATCCAGCAGGATGGTGTGGCGCTGACAGTCTACAACGGCACCTATTGGGTGCTGGTGGGTGGCTATCTTTCGGCCTCGCAGCAGGCGCTGGCGGCGATTGCCGCCGAGATCGCCACGGTTGCCGGCATTGCCGCCAACGTGACGACGGTCGCGGGCGTGGCGGCCGATGTGACGACGGTAGCCGGGATCGCCGGCGCCCTGGCTCTCGGCGCCATGCAGGCCAGCAGCAGCACGAGCCTTTCTGTTGGCACCGGGGTGAAGTCGCTGACGGTGCAGACCGGCCGCGCCTTTGTGGCCGGTCTGCCGGTCGTGATCGCTCATGACACCGCGAACCTCATGGCAGGCGATGTGCAGACCTATTCGAGCGGCAGCGGCGCCATGACGGTGCACGTCCATACGGCGACCGGCAGCGGCACCTATGCCGCCTGGGGGGTCACGGTCTCCGGCCCGCGAGGGGCGACGGGGGCGGGGTTTGTCGAGCTGGCCGACGAAGATGAACTGATCGGGGTCGTTCGGGCACTGTAGGAGCAAGCGACAATGGCAAAGACCCACAAGGCGCCGTTCGGGCAGTCGGCATTCACCGCCCAGCAGCGGATCGCGGCGGCAATCGGCAGCCTGGACAGCACCGCCCCGACGGGGGTCACCCTGCTGACCGATGGCGGGGCCGAGGGCCGCGTGGTCACCGGCGCCCGCGTGGTGCCGCTGGCGGCGCATGCGGCGGGCTATGCGCTGCTGCTGATCCGCGCGGCCGGCACCAGCGTGACGCTGCCGGTCGCGGTCGCGAGTTTCACCGCGAACGGCTTCACCGGCGGCCCGTCGCCTGCGGCCTTCGATCTGGGCGCTGACGTGATCATCAGCGAGGACACGCCGCTGCGGCTTGGGGCCGAGGACAGCCTCTATGGCGGGCTGAGCATCAGCGGCGTGGGCTTCTCCTTCGCGCTTGAGGGTATGGACTACGCGGACCTTGAGGCATGAGCGCGACGCGGCGCCTTCCCGGGCCGCCCGCCTTCGAGCGGCCGCGCGGCAGGGTTGTTGCCGCCGCCAGCACGCCCGTCACGCCGCCGGCCAACCAGTCCATCACCTGGACGGCCACCACCAGCGGCACCGCCACCTTCACCCGGTCGAATGGCGACCGCGATCTACGGATTTCCGGCAGCGTGTCGAACGCCTACTGTGTGTCGACAACGTTCACGGTCGACGACACGCCGCGATACGTGGAGATGCTGATTTCGGCCACGACCTACGGCACGGATGCGAGGTATTTCCAGGTCGGCGTCGACACGGCATCCGGCCCCACTGCCGACACCAGCCTGGGCAACACCTATGGCTGGTACTTCAACGGCGCGGCCGCTACCGACTCGCAGGCACTATGCCGGCATGCCGCCGGGGCGATTGGCGGCTATGCGGGGGCCGCCCTGCCGGTGCGCCTGGGGATCGGGCTGCGCCAGACGGCGGCAGAAATCACGCTGTGGCAGAATGGTGCGCTCCAGTACACGGTCACCGGCGGGTCGATAGCCACTCACCTGGCGGGTGAGATGAAGATACGGGCCGGGCTGAACGTCAGCGGCACTCGCGACTGCACCTATCGGATCATGGATGCGGCGGGCGCCCTCTACCTGCCGGTGGGGTACGGCTATGTCTGACCTGTGGTGTGCCATCGACGGCGGCGAGGCGGTCTCGGACCCGCAGCCGCTGCCATCGCCCCTGCGCGGGCTGTCGCGGGGCGCGCTTGCCGGCCCCCTGGCCCTGCCCGGCCTGCCGCCGCACCTTCAGGGCACCTGCTGGTGGCCGGTGGTCGAGGGCTGGGCCGATCTGCTGCCCTGGCAGCGGCATGGCGCCACCCCGGTCCTGGTGGCGGATGGCGAACAGCGGGTGGTGCTCCGTCAGCGGCCGGCCGAGGACCTGCCAGTGGCGCAGGCACGTTCCGGCGCCATCGCGGCCGTCCGTGCCGAGGCCGAGCGGCGCCGGCAGCTCTGGATCACGCCCGGCCAGGGCAAGATGCTGGAGTACAGGGAGAAGGTCGACGAACTGCGCGGCTATCGCGCCGCCGCCGAGCCCGACCCTTCCGACTACCCGCTGATGGCGGCGGAGGCCACCGCGCGCGGCATCAGCCTCGCCGCCCAGGCGGACATGATCGAGGCGGCCTACACCGCGTGGCGGCAGATCGGCGCGGCCCTGGCAGCCATCGAGGCCGGCGCCGTCGCGGCGATCGAGGCGGCGGAAAGCCCCGGCGCGGTGCGCGGCGTCTGGGATGCCATCGACTGGGCCGGGACCGCGCCGGACTGACGCGCGGAGCCTCGGTTACGCATCACAACGAGCCATCGGAGGTCATCATGCGCGCAGCCATTCTGGCGGCGGCCGTGGGGCTGCTCGCCTGCCTGCTGTCGCCCGGGCGGGCGGTGGCGGAAGAGCGGCCGGACGGCGCCGCGATCTCCCTGTCCGCCCCCTGCTGGCCCGCCACGGCCGTGCTGGCCGTGCTCGAAGCCGATGGCTGGCGCATCGCCGCCGACGGTGACCTTCCGGGCGCCAGCATGCTGCTGTTCTCGGCCCGCGACGGCTCGCGCTGGCTGCTCTACCTGCTGACGCCAGACTCCGGCCATGCCTGCAAGCTGGCGGGCGGAAGCGACTGGCGATCCCATCGCGCCCCGCCGGCGGGGGACCCGTCGTGAACTGGGATGCCGCATGGGCCGTGGTGCAGTGGCTTGCCCTGCCGGCCGTTGGCGGCCTGCTGGGGCTGATCTGGCGGCTGGATGCCGCGCAGGCCGCCCGCCTTGCCGATGCAGAGGACCGGCGCCGGTCGGAGGCAGAGCGGCTTTGGGCCGAGGTCACGGCGCTGCGACAGCAGCTGCATGCCTGGCAGCTCGAAAGCGAGGCCCGCTACGTGCGCTATGCCGCGATGGCGGAACTGCGGGACTTCATCGACCGGCGCGTCTCGCGGCTCGAAGACCGGCTGGCAGCCGGCCATACCGGCCAGCCAGGCCACGACTGAAAACCCATGGCGGCTTCCGGGCCGTTGAGGAGGCGGGAGTCCATGCCAGCACCAACCACGCGACAGATGGCGAGCCGCCGCCCGACGGCGCCGGCCGGCGGGCTTCTGGCCCGCGCGGCGGCCATGGTGCAGGCCGCCGGCCGCGATGGCGACACCATCGTCGCCCACATCAATCCCCGTGAGGCCGAGCTTCTGCGGCGCGCCGGCGGCCGAGGCACGCGCAACCCGCATACCGGCCTGCTTGAGTTCGCGACGGCCAGCAATTTCGACCGCGACCTGTATCTCCAGAACAACCCTGATGTCGCCGCTGCCGGGGTAGACCCATGGGAGCACTATCAGACCTTCGGGCGCACGGAGGGACGGGCCGCGAACGCCGCGGAGGTGAGCGCCCGTCAGGAGGGTTACACCGGGCAGTTCGGCGACGGCGGCTATGTCGCCTGGAAGGCTCAGCAGCAGGCCCCAGCGCCCCCGCCTCCCCCGCCCCAGCCCACGGCCACCACCAGCACGCCGAACAGCCTGCCGGGGACCGGCACGATCCGGAACTTGAAGCTGCCAAACGGCGCCACGATCCAGATGCGCGAGGACGATCCGGACTTCGCGGCCACGATCGCGGCGGGCGCGGTCGACCAGAGCAGCCCGGAAGCCGCCAAGTACACCTGGGAGTCGTGGTACCGCCCCGGCGGTCAGGGCTACCTCGATGCGATGAAGGCCGGCCACAACGACCCGAACAGCGATCCGACGAACCCGCAGCCGTTCTCCGCGTCGGCGCTTCAGGCGGCGGGCATCAACCCGGCCACTTACGCGCAGGCGCGCGGGAGCGCATCCCAGAACGGCCCCTTCGTCGACTACGGCAGTCGCCCCGAGTTCAATCAGCAGTTCGTCGCGTGGCTGCAGTCGCAGGGCTATAGCCTGCCGTTCAACGACATGGGTGAAGGGCAGGCCGGCGCCTGGATGGCCACGCTGCCGGCCGCCGATCAGGCGAAGATCAATGCCTGGCTCGATGCGAACGACCCGGCGCGCAAGCCGGCAAGCACGACGCAGGTCGCCCCGAAAACCACGGAGCAGATCGTTTCCGACATCCTGCAGGCGGAAAGCCCGCTGATGCAGCGGGCGGCTTCCCAGGGGTTGATGCTGGCGAACCGCCGTGGCCTGCTGAATTCCACCGTGGCGGCGGAAGCGGCCCAGGCCGCCATGATCGACGCGGCGGTTCCGATCGCGAGCGCCGATGCCAATCTGGCGAACCAGCGATGGCTGCAGCAGCAGGACATCGCCAACCAGCGCGCCATGCAGCAGCAGGACATCGCATCGAAGAACTGGCAGGCCCAGCTCGATGCCGAAACCCGCACGCGGATCGCCCAGATGCAGGTGGCGACGGCCGACCGCGAGAAGATCGGGACCATGGTCGCCAACATCCAGGCGCAGCACACCAGCAGGATCAACAACATCATCAGCAACCCGGAGATTCCGGCCGAGACCCGGGCGCAGTACCTCGCCGACGCTGACCAGTGGATGCGCCATCAGCTCGACATGCTCGAAGGCATGTATGGCATCCAGCTCGACTGGAACACCACGGCATGATCAGGCCGGCGTGCTTTAGCGACATACCGGCGATTGTCGCGCTGATGGAGCAGCGCTACCGCGCCAGCCTCTATGCGCAGCTTGGCGAGATGGACATCCAGGAAACGAAGCGGCTGCTGCTGAATCTCATTCGGCGCCATGGCGGTACAGGCGACGGCGCCACCCTGGTGATGGTGGCCGAACGCGCGGAGGAGCCAGGCACGATCGCAGGGTTCATCGTAGGGCTTCTGGAGCGCGTCTATGGGGTTGGCGTGCCGCTGACGGCGACCGACCTTTGGTTCTGCTGCCGCCCCGGCGCGGACCTGGCCGAGGTCCGTGGACTGCTTGGCGCCGTGCTCCTATGGGCCAGGGGCAATCCCCGCGTCGTCGAGATCAAGTTCGGCGTCGTCGACACCTTCGGGACGGACCTGGAAGCCGCTGACGCGCTGTATCGGCGCCTCGGGCTGGAGCGCTGCGGGGCGATCTATCGCGGGAGTATCAGCCGATGAGTTCGGTCGTGAAGGGCGTTGGCAAGGTCTTCAAGAAGGTCGCCAAGGTCGCCAAGGTCATCGCTCCCGTAGCGCTGGCTGCTGCGGCGGTCTACTTCACCGCCGGGGCAGCGCTCGGCGTGGCCGGCACGGCGGGCGGCTGGGGGGCCGCCGTCAGCAGCGTGACCGGGGCGCTGGAAGGCACGCTTGGCCAGATCGTAACCGGGGCGGTCACGCAAGCCGGATATGGCGCGGCCATCGGCGCCGCAACATCGGCGATCACTGGCGGCGATCCGCTGAAGGGGGCGCTGACGGGTGCCATTGGCGGCGCGGTTACCGGCGGCGTCAGCGGCGCCATCGGGCTGCCGACCGATCCGCTTTCCGGCATCGGCCAGCCCAGCGGAGCTAACGCGCAGACCACCCTGATTGGGTCCGGTGGCGGCGATCCGCTGTGGGGTCCGGCGGCGGCGCCCGCGACGATCACCGGCCAGACCGCGCCCGCCACCGCGACCGCTCCCGCCGCGTCCCCCGGATTGCTGGGCAAGGGCGGCTGGGTGGAGCGTAACGGCACTCTGGTCGGCAACACCCTGTCGGGTCTTGGCAGCGGGTTGCTGAAGGGCATGAGCGAGGATGAGGCGGCGGCCGAGCGCTACCGTGGCAACCGCTACGCCAGCAACTACCGGCTGACCGTAGCGGGTGACTCCGGCCTGCTGCCGCGCGCAGCCGCCGCCGAACTGCGCTCGGCCCACCCGCAGAACCCGATGGTGATCGACAAGTACACCCCGAGCGGCGGCGGGCATGTCGAGTACCGCTTCAACCCGCAGACCAACCAGATCGACCGCGTGTGGGTCACCTGAGGAGGGCGCATGGCCGGCAGAATGAAAACGGATGCGCCCGCCGCCGAGGCCGGCATGAAGCCGCCGGGGCTTCTGGCGCGGGCGGCAGGCGCGATGCCGCAGGGCGGGGCAATGTCGCCGTCGACCGACGCTCCCAGCCCGGCCGATGAGCGGCAGGCAACGCCTGAAGAGCAGCGGCTGTACGAGACGGTCGTGAAGAACGCCCACCGGCTGATCTACGACGTGAACGCGGAGGGCCGGGGCACGGTACGAAAGGGCGTGCTGGAATCGCTGCGCGGCGCCGGCAATCCGAAAGAAGGACTGGCGGCGACGGCAGCATCGATCGCGAAGCGGCTCCTGGACAGCGCGCGGGAGTCCGGCGTGCAGATCGACGGCGACATCATGCTGAACGCCGGTCAGGAGATCGTCGAGGAACTGGCGGACCTGCAGGCGCAGGCCGGCATCGCGGACCTGCCGGAGGATGCCATCGAGGGCGCATTCTACAGGGCCGCCGATCTGGTGCGCGAGACGGCTTCGGCCGAAGGGGTCCTCGACACCCAGGTGTTTGCGAGGGATTTCAAGGCCATGCAGGAGGCCGATGCGGGCGGACGGCTGGATGCCGTCGTTCCGGGGGCGACGGCCGCCAAAGAGCGCCTGATGTCGCGCTCGCAGGGCGCGGGCGCCTGACCATGGCCGGACTGCTGGCATATGCGGCCGCCGGCGGCCTGGCCGGCCTCGGCAAGGGGCTGGCCGATGAGACGGAGGCGCGTCGCCTGGAGGCACGCGAGGAACTCCGCGCGCGCCTAGCGGCAGAAGAGGCCGAACGGAACCGGCGGCACCAGACTGCCGAGCGCGTCGCGGGAGAAAGCTTCCGCGCCGGTCAGGGCGATCTGGACAGGGAACAGCGCCGTGCGCTGGTCGGCGAGGAACATTCCTTCCGCGCGGATGAAGCGGCGAAGGCGCGGGAGCACCAGTCGAAAGAGCGGAATGCCGCCGAACGGGCCAGGGCGCGGGAAGCCGAAACCGACCGGGGTGACTATGGCACGCCATTCGCGGGCGCGGATGGCCTCATGTGGCAGACGAACAGGCGTGGCGAAACGCTTCCGGTCGTCGACCGGCAGACCGGACAGCAGATCAAGGCGGCGCCGAAGGAAACCGGCAGCGCCCGCTCGCCGACGCCAGCCGAGCGCAGGACGGCCATCGACAGCGCCCTGCGCGAGGCCACTGCGAAGGATGAACTGGGCCGCGAGACCGTCAACTGGGATGCCTATGCCACGGCGCTCGCGGCCCGGAACATCGACATCGACGACGCCCTCCGCAAGCAGATCGAAGCCGGCCTGAAGCGACAGACGGCGCCGGAGGTGAAGGCCGAGGCGGACAAGCGCGACGGGTGGCTCAGCAAGGGCTTCGGCGGCGGCACAAGGGCCGAGTGGGAGGCCAAGGAGTTGGATCGGCGCGTTGCCGAGCGGCTTCAGAAGATCGTCGGCGCGGCATCGCGGGGTGGCGCTTCGGATGCGCTGCCGCAGGTGAAGACGCGGGCCGAGTACGACGCGCTGCCTAGCGGCGCGCGCTATATCGATCCGGAAGGCGTCGAGAGGACGAAGCGGTGAGTGGCGCCCCGGATCGCTGGTGGGAAGCCGATCCGATCGTTCCGGCCGCTGCCGCTGCCGCCGGGGATCGCTGGTGGGAAGCCGATCCCGTGGTCGGAAGGGATGCCGCGATCGGCGATGATCCATCCGCCGGCTGGGTCACCACGGCAGTGTCAAACCTGGGACGTGGCGCTGCCGATGTCGTGGCGGGGATACCGAAGCAGATGAGCATCGCCCAAGCGCAGGGCAATCGCCAGGTACTGGACATCTTCGACAGGATCGACGCGAGCGGGCTGCGCGCCTCGGAGCGGAGGATGCAGCCCGAGTCCGTCGGCATCGGCGATGTGCCGGTGGTCACCATGGGCGACATCGAAGCCTATGAGCGCGCCGATGATGCCGGCCGCGCGGCGTTGCGCCAGAAATACGCCATGACGGACCCTCGCGAGGGTGGCGGGTACCGGGCCGGCCAGTGGATCAGCGACCGCGTAAAGGCGGCCCTTCCGGTGAACCCGGAGTATGCCGAAGACTGGCTGGCGAGCAAGATACCGAACGCCCTCGGCAGCGCTGTCGGCTTCCTCGGTCTCGGCGTTGCCGGCAGGGCCATGGGCATGCCGGGGGCGGCGGTGGCGGCCGGCGGGGGTGCGGCGGTTGGCGGCGCCCAGCAGTTCGAGGACGCGATAGCCCATGGGGCATCGATCGAGGATGCGTTCAAGGCCGCCAATCTGGGTGCGCTGGTCGGAACCTCTGAGGCGGTGCCGATCGGCCGCCTGCTCGACCGGCTGGACAAGGGAACGGGCGGCAGCATCAAGCAGTTGATCCGCGAGGCCATCAAGCAGGGCAGCGAAGAGGCGGCGCAGGAAGCGTTCCAGACCATTTCGGCCAATCTGATCGCCTCCGATCTCGTGGCCTACGATCCCGAGCGCGGCACATTCCAGGGCGCCGGAGAGGCGGCCGGCGTTGGCTTCAGCGTGGGCGCGCTGATGCAGACGATTGGCGGCCTGGTGCTGCCGCATGGCCGGCGCGGCAGCGCGGCCGCCGGACAGCAGGGGGCGCCGTCGCCAGCCGCTGTGGATGCGCCACGACTGCAGCAGCAGGCTGCCGTGGCCGCCGACCTGCCCGCCGGAGCACTGCCGGCCGAGGATGTCATCGGGGCGGTAGAGGCGCCGCCGCCGCGAATGGCGCCCATCACGGAGGAGGATCGCGCGTCTCCGCTGCCCGATGCGTCGATCAGCCGTGGCAAGGCCATCATCGATGATGCCCTTTCCGGCCGCCCCCTGGACATCGTGCAGCCGGAGCCGGAGCCGACGGCGGACGAAGCGGCGACAGAACAGCCACCGGCCCTTCCGCCCGCCGAACGCGAGACGGGGGCGCCTGCCATCGCTTCGACGCAGATCACTGACAACCTGGGCCTTGTGCCGACGTCTGGGAGCGGATCGCAGGCCGCCCCGCCCGTCACGGTGACAACGGGGGCGGCACAGGGTGCGGTCGCCGCGAACGACGCCATGCCGGCCGCAGCGGCAGCGCCGGAGACGCCTGCGGCAACCAGCGCCCCCCGCGCCTCGATCCCGCACCACCCCCTCGATCGGGATGTGGCGGTCACCAGTGGGGGGCGCGAGGTTCCGGTCCGCTATGCGATCGTCGAGGCTGGCGATCTCGTGGCCTCGCAGACTGACGACGGGCGGTCCAACCCGGCCTACCCGCAGGAAATGCAGCCGCGTGACCGCAGCCGGGCCACCAGCCAGACGCAGATCAATGACATTGCCCAGCGGCTGAATCCACGCCTGCTCGACCGCAGCGCGCGCGCCAGCGACGGCGCCCCGATCATTGCGGAGGACGGTGTCGTCGAAAGCGGCAACGGCCGCGTGCTGGCGATCCGGCGGGCGTATGCCCAGGGCGGCGCGGAACGCTATCGCGAGTACCTTGCTGCCCAGGGATATCCGGTCGAGGGCATGCGGGCGCCGGTCCTGGTGCGCATCCGGGGCGGCGACATGAGCCCGGCGGAACGCATGGCGTTCACGCGGGAGGCCAATGAGCGCGACACGCTTGGCATGTCGACCACCGAGCGGGCCATGGCCGACGCGGCGGCAATGCCGGACGACCTGCTGGCGCTATACAGGGGCGGCGACATAGACGCGGCCGGCAACCGCGACTTTGTGCGGCGCTTCATTCAATCCGTGGTGGCGCGCAACGATCAGGCCGGCATGATCGCTGCCGATGGCGCGATGAGCCAGGAGGCCGTGCGCCGGATCGAGGCGGCCCTGCTTGCGCGCGCCTATGGCGATGCCGCCCTTGTGGCCGAGCTGGTCGAGAGTGCGGACACCAATATCCGCGCGATCGGCGGCGCCCTGATCGACATGGCGGGCGTGTGGGCCGGCATGCGGGCCGACGCGGCAGCGAAGCGCATCGCGCCCGAGATGGATCAGACCGACGCCCTGCTGGAGGCTGTGCGGCTGGTGCAGCGCGCCCGCCGCGAGGGGCGGAGTCTGACGCAGATCGTCGAGCAGACAGACATGCTGTCCGGCCGGTCGATTTCGCCGATCGGCGAGCTGTTCCTGCGGCGGTTCTTCCGCAACCACAAGAGTTGGACACAGCCGGCCGGGCGTGAGAGGATCGCAGGCGATCTCAGGTTCTACCTGACAGAGGCCGGCAAGACGCAGCCCGGCCGCGACCTGCTGGGGCAGCCGGCAGTGTCGCCGTCAGACATCCTGCGGGCGCTTGAGGAGAAGCAGCATGGACAACGAGACGACGCCTCCGCCCAGGCCGATCTCCTTGCGAAACCCCCTGGAGGTGATGGCGCGCCTGTTCGAGCGGTCGGCGGAGAGCGAGCCGAGCGGACTGAACCGGGCGGCCGACCTGCAGGTGGCGGCGAAGGCGCGCGATCTGGCGGCGAAGGAGCCGGCGCCGGAGTAGCGTCGCGCAGCCAGTCGGCACGGCAGGTTGAGACAGCACCAGTCGTACCGGCACCGAAAGCCGGAACCGTTGAAGATGTCGTCGCCAGTTCTGTCCGCATCGAGGACTTTGGCGAGAAGATCGATGGCGCACGCAAGGATGCCCGGCGCCGGCTGACAGCCGCGCTTTCCGACAGCGGCATAGATGTCAAGGTCGAGCCTTTGTCCGTCTCTTTCCCTCGGCCAGACTACGAAAAACTGGCCGCAGAGGGCGTCGACCCGAAGGCTCTCGCCTTCGTCGCGCTGATGCGCGACGCGATCCCGAGTAAGCCGCGCAGTGGCGGAAAACTGACCCGCTGGGCCGCACACGTCGCCGTGGCCAGGGAATTGTCCGGCCGCCTGCTGTCGGGAGAGAAAACGGCCGCTGAGGTCCAGGAGAAGATCCGCGCGCTGGGCACGGAGTATGTCAACCTGCGCCCGCTGGCCGACACCGTCGACATAATCGCCGATGTGCCGCCGGCGCAGATCGAGGCGGCGGCGAAGTTTCGCGTCACCTTGGCGCTCTACAGCATGTTCGACAGCAAGCGCTACGATCCGCCGAAGATGTTCTACACTCTGGAGGGGCCGACCGGACGACGCACCAACATCAGCGCCGAGACCCTCGAAGCAATCATCCCGCCGGCGCGCTCCTTCATCTTGCGGGCCGTCGACCGCACAAAGGATGCGACGACCGGCCGCAAGCGTACCCCGCTGCAAATCTACAAGGCCCGAAGCGACGGCGCGATTTTCATCGGCTTCAATGGTTATGCCGGCGTGGTCCGGCTGAAGGACGGCTTCGATACTCCGGCGTCCGCCCGCGAGTACATGGCCGAGCACGCCGACGAGCTGCAGGCCGAGATCGACCGTATGCGCGCTGGGCCGAACGAGCGGCGCGCTGAGAATCGTACCCGCAATGGTCCGGAGCGGCGCGACGCGAACGTAACGCCAGAGAAGTTCCAGGAGGCATTCGGCTTCCGGGGCGTGCAGTTTGGCAACTACGTCGAAGGCGGCCGACGCCAGAAGGACCTGAACGAAGCATTTGATGCCCTGATGGATATGGCCGAAACGCTCGGCGTACCATCGCGGGCGCTGTCGCTAAACGGCGAACTCGGGCTGGCGTTTGGCGCTCGTGGCCATGGCGGCAGTCAGAGAGCGAAAGCGCATTTTGAGCCCGTGCAGGTGGTCATCAACCTGACGAAGAACGCCGGACCCGGCTCGCTGGCGCACGAGTGGATGCACGCGCTCGACAACTACTTCGCCCGTCAGGACGACGGTAGTGACATTCGCAAGGGCGCATTCGTCACCGACCGCGCGAAGCCACGAAGCGTCGCGGCGAGCATGCGCCCCGAAGTGTTTGTGGCGTTCCAGAAGCTGGTCAAGACATTAAACGGTAGCAGCGTCATCAGACGTTCGATGAAGGTGGACGAGGCCCGCTCCAAACCATACTGGAGCACCATCATCGAACTCGCCGCGCGGTCGTTCGAGAAGTACATCGTCGACCGAATGGCAGCGCAGAACATTGAAAACGACTACCTCGCCAACATCGATGAGACGAGCGGAGTCTATCCGTCGACTGCGGAGATGGAGCAAGAGGGCATCCGAGAAGCGTTTGACCGGCTGTTCGACACCATCGAGGCGCGCGAGACCGAGGGCGGAAACGTTGCGCTCTATGACATCGCCGGAACCACCGCCCGCGCCAACGCCGCGACCGAGGCTGTCTACGGCGCACCCACGACAGACGGCAACATGGCGCGCGCCGTCGTCGCGGACCTGCTTGCCCGCATCGCCCCAAATGCCAAGGTCAGCACGCCTGACCGATTGATCGATCCCGCGACTGGCCGAGACCGCGCCTATGGCCTCTACATCGACGGCATCATCCATGTAGCGCTTGGCGGCCCGAATGCGCAGCGCACCGCCAGGCACGAGGCGATCCACTACCTGCGCCAGTCCGGCTACATCAGCGATATCAACTGGCGGACGCTGGCGGCGGCGGCCCGTGAACAGGGCTGGGGCGAGCGGTTCCGCATCCGCGAAAGGTATGGGTCCCAGGGTCTGACGGAATCGCAGATGGTCGAGGAGGCGATTGCCGAAGCCTACGCCGAGTGGGCGGCCGGTGGGCGCGAGGCCAAGAGTCGCCTGCTGATGGCGATGCGGTGGCTCAAGCGACTGTTCGATCAGGTGCGGGCGGCGATTCGCCGCGCGATCGGTCGAGATGTCGACTTCCGCGACCTTTTCTCCGACATCGAGACGGGGCGCACGGGGCGCGGATGGGGCGTTGGGCAGAGCGTCGATCCGGACAAGCCGCGACTCGAGATGGCGGACACCACAACCGACGCCTTCCGCCGGACTGGCGGGCCGGGAGAGGGACAGGACGGAGCGCAGCAACCCGACGCAGCGATCGAGCTTGCCCCCGATGTCGAGGCGCGCCTGTCGGCAGACCCGGCGATGGCGGCGCGGCTTGCCCGGGCGAAGGCAGAGATCGAGAAGGCGGTACGCCGCATTGCCGGCCCGGATGTGCAGATCGAGGTCGGGCTGTTCGAGGAAGTCATGGAGCGGCAGGGACAGTCCCTGATCCCCGTCCGTGGCGCCCTGATTTCGGTGCCCGGCCGCCCCTATCAGCGCTTCCTTGCCCTGGCGCTGAAGGCCGGCGACGAAGCCTACGCCGACAGCGAGGTGCTCGCCACCGCCCGGCACGAGCTGCTGCACGTCGCCCGGCGCACCGGCATGATATCGGAGAAGGCATGGCGCAGCCTCGATGCGCGGGCGCGGGCCGTGTGGATCGAGCGCTACCAGATCAAGGCGCGCTACCCCGACCTGCCGCTCGACATGCAGATCGAGGAAGCGGTGGCCGACGCCTATGGCGAATGGTCGCTCGGGCGGCTTGAGGAAACCGGCATCATCGCCCGCGCCTTCCGTGCCCTGCGCGACTTCCTGGCCGACGTGCTGAAGCAGTTCCGGGGCCGGCTGCTGAAGCCCGAGCAGATCGTCGAGGAGATATTCCGCGACCTGGAGCGGGGGCGGCTGGCAAGGGCAGCCAGGCAGGGCCGGACGGCCGCGCCGGCACGAGAGGCGGCGGCCTGGGGGCGTGACGAATCTGAAGCCTTCAAGGTCCCAAATTCCACCGCCGAATGGATGGGCATGCCGAATGTTCGCCTAGTAGCCAATCCGGTGCATCTGGCGGCCCGACACCCAGAATATTACGATGGCTCACAGGCGGTTCGCGACGACATCAATTTCGTGCTTGCAAAGCCGGATGGTTGGTTTCCGTTCGCCCCGGGCAGAGCGATGGTATTCAGGGAGTCGGTTGGCGAAGCACCAGCGATGCGACTTGTCGTCGCCAGGGATGGAGAGACATTGCGGGTTGTCTCCGTCTACCGCCTGACAAAGCGACAAATTGCCGTGAAGATGGCGGAAAAGAGAAGGTGGGAAGAGGACTGGCGGCGTGCCGGACCGTCACACGCGTCCCCAACGCTGGCCGAATATCTCGGGAGGGTTGGGCTTCCTAACGCACCTTCCGATGCGCTGCGCCAGTCTGACGTTGATGTAGCCCCTTCGTCCGCCGACGACAAGACCGTCTTCGAGCGCACCGGCATTCCGCTGTCCGAAGAACAGCGCCGGGACGCAGAAGATGCCGGTGCCGGGAGCGCTGGCGGGGCCGCCGCCCGGCGCTCGCTGATGATGCGGCTGATCGAGTCGCAGCCGCTCGACCGGGTGATGCGCATCCCCTTTGATGTTTTTGGCGGCCTCGACCGGCGCGGCCGGTGGCAGCCCGGCCTGTGGCTGTCGGATCAGGCGAAGCGCGTGATCACCCAGGCCGAGTTCCGCGATGATGGCCGGATGGCCTGGATGAACGGCTTCCTGCACAAGGCGCGGGCGGCGCTGGTCGACCGCTACGGGCTCGATCCGGCCTACGTCGAGCGCGACCGCAAGCGCGCCCTCGATGAACGCCGCATCCAGGCGCAGATACCGGAATTGATGGCCACCTTCCGGGACGCTGGCATCGGCCTCGCCGAGGCAAAGGTCCTGCAGGCGGTGCTGACCGGAGAGACGGTGCCCGACGCTGACATGGCCAAGCTGTCGGAGCCTGTGCGCAACGCCATCGACAGCATGGGGCGGGAGGCGGTCGACCTGGGGTTGCTGTCGGCGGAAGCCTATGAGCGCAATCGCGGCGCTTACCTGCACCGCGTCTACCTGAAGCACGAGACCGACCAGAACAGCCTTGTGCGCTGGGTTGCGCGGCTTGCCGGAGCCAGGCGAAAGAAGATCGTCGGCGATCAGTTCAAGGGGCGCGGCATGTGGATCGAAGCCGCCCCGGCGGCTGTCGGCGACCTGACGGCAGCGAGTGGTGACCGCTTCCAGGTGCTCGACAGGATCGAAGACGGAAAGGTAAGGCAGCGCGTCTATCTTCCGGACGGCGCGGAGGTGCCGGAGCGCTACGAAGGCTTCGTTGATCGGGGTGTTTGGGAGGTGCGGGGGCGCAAGGGTGGCAAGCTTGTTCTCTGGCGCGACTTCACGAAGGCCGAGCGCGAGCGGATGGGGGAGATCGTCGACGCCCGCTACACGATCGCCAAAACCTACATGGCGATGGCGCATGATCTTGCGACAGGCCGCTTCTACAAGGATATCGCCGAAAACCCGGAATGGTCGACGGAAGAACCGCCGGAAGGGGCCGGGTGGAAGGAGGCGGCGGACTACAGCAGGTTCTGGGCGGACCCGGACGTGCAGTGGGTCAAGGTGCCGGACACCACCATCGAGAAGTCCTCGACCAAGCGCTATGGCGCACTCGCCGGCCGTTTCGTGCGCGCGGAGATCTGGCGCGACATCCAGGAAATCGAGCGCATGCAGCAGCCCATCTGGTGGGACAGCCTGATGCGGCAGTTTAAGCTGAACCACACTGCGCGCGCGCCCGTGGTGCACATGAACAACGTCATGTCGAACGCCGTTCTGATGGACCTTGCCGACGTGCGGGCCGTCGATCTGGCGCGCGGCATCCGGTCGCTGGTGCGCGGCGATGCAGACTATCAGGCCGCCGTAGAGGCGGGCGCGTTTGGCACCGACATGATGTCGATCGAGATCCGGAAGAACACGCTGGAACCTCTGCTGCAAGAGATCGAGCGGGATATGCAGGGCGGAAAGGGGGGCATGGAGGCTACGGCCGGCCTGCTTGGCAAGGTTCTGGACGCCATCTGGAGCGGACTGAAGCGCGCCGATACGGCAATGCTAGACCTCTATCGGCTTGAGGATGAGGTGTTCCGCATGGCGACCTATCTGCGCCGACGGTCGCAGGGCTACAGCGTCGAGCAGGCAGCGCGCGAGGCCCGTGAACAGTTCCTCGACTACGACATTCGGGCGCCGTTGATCAACGCCGCGCGGCGCACCGTCCTACCGTTCCTGTCATACACTTACCGGGCCGTTCCGGTGATCGCCAAGTCGGTTGCCGTCCGGCCGTGGAAGCTGGCCAAGTATGCACTCGTCGCCTTCATGCTCGATGAGCTGGCCTACATGATCACCGGGGACGGCGACGACGAAGAGCGGCAGCGCCGCAGCATGCGCGAGCAGGAGCAGGGCTATACCTGGATCGGGGCGCCGCGAATGTGGCGCATGCCATGGTCGGATGACTCCGGCAATCCCGTGTTCCTGGACGTGCGACGCTGGATTCCGGCCGGTGACGTGTTCGACACCAACCAGGGCTCCAGTGCGCTTCCGATGCCATCCTGGCTGCAGTTCGGCGGCCCGCTGATGCTGGCGTCCGAGCTGATGTTGAACAAGTCCGGCTTCACTGGCCAGCGGATCGTGAACGAATACACCGACACTCTGGGCGACAAGGCGGGAAAGGTGGGGAACTACCTCTGGAAAGCTTGGATGCCTTCTGCGGCGTGGATTCCGGGCTCGTGGTACTGGTCGAAGATCGGCGACGCGATCACCGGAGTGCGAGATTGGCGCGACCGGCCATACTCCGTGCCGCAAGCCCTGGCCTCCTCTGTGGGCATCAAGATCAAGCCGCACAGCGTGGATGACGGCTTCTACTTCCATGGCCGCGAGTTTGATCGGATCGAGCGCGAGTTGCGGGCGCAGGCGCGTTCGCTCGACCGCGAGCGCGCACGGGGCAGGATCAGCGAAGCTGAGTACGGCCGCCAGATACTGCGGCTTGTCGAAAGGCAGACTGAATTGGCGCAGCGGCGCAGCAGGACCCTGGAAGGCACGGCGGTCCCGCCTTAAGCCGAAACAGTCCGCCACCTGAAAGATCGATCCGACCGCACGGAGGTGCCGCCGATGGCGCACGACGCAATCCTCGACGACATCCTGAAGCGCGAGGGCTGGCCGGCCTACAGCGACGATCCGGCCGACCGGGGCGGCCCCACCAAGGGCGGCATCACGCAGGCCACCCTTGCGGCGTGGCGCGGCCGGCCGGTGACGGCGGCCGAGGTGGCCGCGCTGGGGGAGGCGGAGGCGCGCGCGATCTATGCCCGGCGCTACATCGTCGAGCCGAAATTCGACCGCATCGCCGATGACGGTCTGCGCCACCAGGTGGTCGATATCGGCGTGCTGCACGGGCCGGGCCGCGCCACCAAATGGCTGCAGGCCGCGGTGGGCGTGGCCGATGACGGCATCTTCGGCGCCGGCACCACGGCCGCCGTGAACGCCGCCGATCCCCAGGCGCTGGGCCTGCGGCTGGCGGCCACCCGGGTGCGCAAGATCGGCCGCATCGTCCAGGCCGATCCCGCCCAGCTCAAATGGCTCGGCGGCTGGCTCAACCGGGCGACATTCTTCATCGACCCCAAGGAGAACTGACATGTCGAAGTACATCCCCGACCGCAAGATTCTCGCCGCCGGCCTCACCGGCATCGCCGCCTGGGCGCTGATCCTGCTGGCCGAGCGCCTCGGCTTCACCCTGCCGCCCGATGCCGCCGCCGGCATCGTCGGGGGCGCCATGACCCTTGTCGGCTACATGGTGCCGCCGAGCGTCCAGGACATCGCCAAGCGCATCGACGACAAACTGCGCGCCAGCTTCGCGGAGCCCGCGCCATGAGCGCCGGAACCGCACCCGAGGGCTTTGCCGAGGCGCTTGCGGAGGCGCGGTTTCTTGCGCGTCCAGAGGATGGCGACGTGTTCATCCACCGCGATCTTGGGATGGGGTTCACGCACCACGACAGCCCCCACTGTGGCTGCGGGCCGATCCTCGTGACTGCGGCGGACATGCGCAGCGCAGATCGCATCTGGGATGACCTGGAGCGTCGGCAGTGACGTGGCTGACGGCCGCCCTCTCCATCCTCGACACCCTGCTGACCTATCTGGGCCGCAAGCAGCTTCTCGATGCCGGCGCCGCCCAGGCACGCGCCGAAGGCCAGGCCGGGCAACTGCGCAATGCCGAGGTGCGCCATGCGACGGATGACCGTATCGCTGCTGCTGATCCTGCCGAGCTTGGCCGGCTGCGCGACAGGTGGACCCGCGATTAGCCGCTCCGGCTGCGAGTGGGTGCGGCCGATCCTGCTGAGCCGTCAGGACGCGCTGACGGACCCGACCTTGCGGGCGATCCTGGCGCACAACGAGGCGTGGCAGGGGGTGTGCGGGCTATAAGCCCACTGTGCCGACTCCTGTGCGATTTCGTACCGCGTGCGTTCTTATGGATCGCGCCTGTCGCACGCCCGGAAACCCGCAGAAAACAAGGCCGCCGTCGTGTTTTTGCGCGGCCGACACGAGGATGGAATTGACGCCTGCCCGGGCCGGGGCTATTGCCAAACCCTCGACACTCCTGCCCCGTGGAAGGTTCCCCGATGAAGATCGCGTTCGCCAAGCCCGCGCTGCCGAAGAAGGGCGTCCTGGTGGTGGGGGTGCATGAAAGCAAGGCCCTGCTGCCGACCGCGGCCGAACTTGACCGTATCTCCGGCGGTGCGGTCACCCGCGCGATCGCGGCCAGTCGTTTCACTGGCAAGGCGCACCAGACCTTGAGCCTGCTTGCGCCGGCCGGCACCGAGCTGTCGCAGATCCTGCTCTATGGCCTTGGCAAGCCGGATGCGGTCGACGTCGCCCTGGTCGAGGATGCCGGCGGCAACATTGCCGCGGCCCTGGCGAAGGCGCCGGAAGGCGAGGCGGTGGTTGCCTTCGACGCCAGCGAGGGGGCCAAGGGCGACCTGGCCGAGCGGGCGGCGGCGCTGGGCTTCGGGGCGATGCTGCGGGCCTACCGCTTCGACAAGTACCGCACCAGGGAGAAGGCCGAGGACAAGCCGAGCCTGAAGAAGCTGACCGTGCAGGTGGCCGAGTCGGCGGCCGCCAAGAAGCGCTTCGAGGTGCTGGAGGGGCTTGCCGAATCGGTGTTCCTGACCCGCGACGTGGTGTCGGAGCCGCCGAATGTGATCCATCCCGAGAGCCTCGCCGAGGTCTGCAAGGGGCTGACCGAGGTCGGCCTCGAGGTCGAGGTGCTGGGCGAGAAGGAGATGAAGAAGCTGGGCATGGGTGCCCTTCTGGGCGTCGGCCAGGGCAGCGCCCGGGAATCGAAGATGGTGGTCATGCAGTGGAAGGGTCTGAAGGGCAGCGACAAGCCGCCGGTCGCCTTCCTGGGCAAGGGCGTGTGCTTCGATACCGGCGGCATCTCGATCAAGCCGGCCCAGGGCATGGAAGACATGAAGTGGGACATGGGCGGCGCCGGCACGGTGATCGGCCTGATGCGCGCGCTGGCCGCACGCAAGGCCAAGGTGAATGCGGTCGGCATCGTCGGCCTGGTCGAGAACATGCCCGATGGCAACGCCCAGCGCCCCTCCGATGTGGTCACCACCATGTCCGGCCAGACCATCGAGGTGATCAACACCGATGCCGAAGGCCGGCTCGTGCTGGCGGATTGCCTGTGGTACTGCCAGGACCGCTTCAAGCCGCGCTTCATGATCGACCTCGCCACCCTTACCGGCGCCATCGTGGTGGCGCTGGGCAGCGTGTATGCCGGCTTCTATTCGACGGACGACGCCATTGCCGGCCAGCTCATCGCCGCCGGCAAGGCGGTCCGCGAGCCGGTGTGGCGGATGCCGCTGGACGAGGCCTATGACGAGCAGATCAAGTCCGACATCGCCGACATGAAGAACACCGGCGGCCGCTGGGGCGGCAGCATCACCGCGGCGATGCTGCTGAAGCGCTTCACCAACGACGTGCCCTGGGTGCACATCGATATCGCCGGCATGGCCTGGTACGACAAGGACAAGCCGACCGTGCCCAAGGGCGCCTCCGCCTTCGGCGTCCGCCTGCTGGACCGCTTCGTGGCGGAGAACTGCGAGGGCTGAGCCGGCGCCTCAGCCGGCGGCGGCCAGCGGCAGGGCGGCGTCCAGCAGCGCCGCCGGCAGCGCCATCAGCAGCGGGCCGTCGGTCCACAACAGGGCACAGCGCACCGGGCGGCCGGGATAGAGGCCGCCGAGCAGCGCCCGGATCATTGCATCGCCGGGTAGATCGCGCTGTTTGGCGAAGAAGGTCTCGGCATCCAGCCGCCAGCCCAGATCGCGCAGGCGCTCGGCGGCCAGGATCAGGGCGGCCCGCTGATCGGTCTCTGGCGCGTAGGTGCGCAGCGCGGCGAATTTGCCGACCGCGCGGATCGCGTTGCGCAGCGCGGCGATCACGGCCAGGCG